>JAKAUF010000374.1 GCA_021827785.1 Acidobacteriota bacterium
CGCAGGCGGCAGCCGGACAACGGGCGGGTGCGGTATTTGACTGGCGAGGAAGAGGCCCGGCTGCGGGCGGCCATCCGCGCCGATTGGCCGGGCCATGAGCCGGAACTGGATTTGGCGCTCCATACCAGGCTCCGCATGAGCAATCAGTACGGGCTCCGCTGGGCCGACATTGACTGGGAGCGGAGCCAGGCGATCATTGGCCGTGCGAAGAACGGCCGCCCCCACTACGCCCGACTCAACAGCGCCGCCATTCAGGCCCTGCTGCGGCTGAAGGCGATGGCCGGGGACTCCGAATGGGTGATCGTCAACGCGGACACCGCCAAGAGCCGGTACAAGGGCCAGCCGCGGCGCAGGCCCCGGAACTGGTTCGAGGCGGCGGTGGCCAAGGCCGCGATCCCGGACTTCACATGGCATTGCCTGCGCCACACCTTCGCCAGCCGACTTATCATGGCAGGGGTGGATTTGCGCACGGTACAGGAACTCATGGGCCACCGGACGATCCAGATGACGTGCCGGTACGCTCACCTCAGCCCGGCCCATGAGGCGGGAGCGGTGGAGCGGCTGGTGGGCTTCGCCGGTGCACAAAGTGGCACCAGAAGTGGCACCGGCGATTTTTGCGAGCCGGAGACACCGCCCGCAATATCAAAGCAAGTTCCGCCTGTTCAATGAGTTAGGCGGATTACGGGGCCGTAGCTCAACGGTCAGAGCAGCGAACTCATAATTCGTTGGCTGTTGGTTCGAATCCAACCGGCCCCACGGAAAGGCGTGCGCTTCGCATCCCGTTCGCCTCCGGTTGCGGCAATCTGGACAGGGATCGTGCACGTGCGGGCGTCCGCCGTGGGCAGCCGCGGCCGCTGCCGGCGGAATCTATACGCTGGCTTCCGGCACGCTTGCGGCGGCGATGCGGCTGCGCCGCGCTTTGGCCCGCCCGTATCGCACGCGCAGCATAATCGCCGCCAGGACGATCAGCAGGCAAATCTCGATGTAGACTTTTCCTCCGTCGAGATAGTTGACGGGCGCGGCGTTCAGGTGCGGGTTCGCGAGGATGCCATGCACGAACGCGCAGCCGGCTACGGCGTAAGTGGTGAAGTGCAGCGCCTTCCAGGTGCGGCGGCCGATCTGCACGCGGTAATACGAGGTGACCAGCACGAAGGCGAGCATATAGAGCGCGGCCGCGCCGATCAAATTGACCGTCGGCTGCTGCGGCGACCAGGCGGGAAACACCACATCCAAAACGCGAAACTTCACCCGCGTGGCCAACAGCAGGAGCGCGGGGTGCAAAACGGAGACGCACAGCGCCGCGAGCCCGGTCTGGTTGTGGGTCCAGAAGATGTTGATCTTGCGGTGCGGCCAGTAGCGCACCGGGCTGTAGCGACCGGAGATGAGCAGGCCCAGCAAAATATTGGCGGTAAGCAGCGTGATCGCCACTTGCGCCACGTCTGCCGACAACCCAATGGCGCTCATGCTTCTCTGCCGCCATGCTGCGCCCCAGCCGGGGCAGCCGGGATGGATTCCGGCGGACGCTTGCAGTTGACGACCGCGCGCCGGGCGAAAGCTTCCGCATGCGCCACCCGCCATTGGCGCCCGCGGCGGCCGGCAAGGGCGGTTGGTGGCAGGGACGGTTTCGCTGGGCGGCTAAGCGCGCCGCCGCAGCGACATTCCCGGGATGTGAGACTGCGGTGCGGGCCAGCTTGGGGCAAGGGCTTGCGGACCAGGAGACGGCGGCCGGCGGTCGAACCGGCGATCAGCTGATTACGAATTGAGCCAACGGTTACGCATCATCGGCTGCGTAAGCCTAATCATAGCCCGGGCCTTGCGTCCCTTTGCGCCCGCACGGTCCGCACGGAAGGAGCCGCCCCAGCCTACGCGGCCGATACCCGCCGCCGCCCGTAGCCGTGCCCTCGCCTTGGCCAACCCGCCGCCACCACCCGGCGGAGATCAGTGCCGCCGAAAGGGGCGATTCGGACGATGCTGATCTCGTTGGTGTTCTGGCAACGCGTCCCTGATCCACGCGATCGGCGGCGGAACAGGCACGAGATTCTTGCTACACTTGCAGCGGTTGAAGCGGGCCCGGAATGCAAGCATCCATGGCCAGGGCGCATGTTGCGCCCAGAATAGGGAGAATGAATCATGGAAAACTCACTCTATCCGGAAGCGACGCGTGAAATCGCCAAAAAACGTGAAGAGCTTGCCCATGAAACGTTAAACGCATGGCGCGGTTTCAGCCGACAGGTGTTTGCCGACGGCGCGCTGCCGGCGAAGACCAAGGATCTGATCGCGGTGGCGGTCGCTCACGTCACGCAGTGCCCCTATTGCATCCGTGCCCACACCAAGAGCGCGCTGGCGAAGGGCGCGACGGAAAACGAGATCATGGAAGCGATCTGGGTTGCCGCGGAAATGCGGGCCGGGGCGGCGGTGGCGCATTCAGCTCTCGCGATTGACACGATGGCGAAGCACGCCGCCTCGATTTAAGCTCAGATGCCCGTTTCTGACTCGGGCGCCTTCGTGCCCGCGTCCGCAAATCCGCCGAAACAGCTCGATCACATTGGAAGGAGGGTGAGATGGCGGCAACAACCCAATGCGAACAACAGGCATTGGTGGAACGGCTGATGTCCGCCTGCGGAGGCAGTTATTCTCCGGAGGTTCGGCGTAAATTTTTCATCACCGGACCGCAATGGGCGGCGGCCTACCAGGGACAGGCGCTCTTTCACGCACCCACACGCCAGCCTGTTACACCGGCCGAAGTGATCCGCCACTTTGCGCGGATCGGCATCGGGTGGTGGACCACGCACGACTTGGACATCCTTTCTCCCGAAGAAATGATGACGCCAAGGCAGGATCAAATTCTGGCGGGCATTGAAACTTCGCTGAAGCAGCACGGCGTCCAGTGTTCCATGGTCACGTGCGAGACATTCTTCAGCCCCGTCTGGGCGGCAAGCCCAGCCGGAGAGCAGCCGGAGGTTCGTGCCTACGCCGCGCTGCGGCTGGAGAATCTGGTTGAGATCGGCCATCGGCTCGGCGCCCGGTTTGCCGTGTATTGGCCCGGAACGCTGGGATACCAGATTCAGGGAAGCGTGGATGAAACGGTGATGTTGAAGCGCTATGCCGACCTGATCAACGCTGCTTGCGCCAAGGACATCGCCCTCTCCCGGGCAAATCACGGCCCAACCCTCCGCCATTGCCTGGAGGCAAAACCCTTCGAGCCCCAGGCCGAGCTGATTCTGCCGACAACGGATGCGATGCTCGGTTTCATCCACTCAGGATTGCTGCAACATCCCGAAATGGTGGGCGTGAACACCGAATACCTGCATGAGCTGATGTGGGGCGGAGCTCCGCGAGCCGCCCTCGCGCGGGCCCTGGTGGCAGGGAAGCTGTGGCACTTCGACATCAACGATGGTTACAGGCTCAAACATGACGTGGACATCGGCGTAGGCCTGGTCAATCCGCTGGATTGGCTGAATGTCCTGATTCTGCTGCGCGCGCACGGCTATAACGGGCCTTTCAATCTTGACTACAAGCCGCCTCGCACCACCAGCAATTATGGGGTCTTCCAGGTCAGCTTTCCGACCGCGGTGGATCGCTTCATCACGCTATGGGAGATGGCCGGCGAGGCGATCGCCGATCCCATCATCAGCGAGGCGACGCGCGCCCTCGAGGCCGGCGCAGGCATAACGAATGTTAACGACGCCGACGCGGTATTCGAGGCGAACAAGGAGATTTGGACCCTTCACGAACTCATCGGGCATCGGCTCTTTCAGATTCTTTTGGGCCAACATCGCGGCAGACTTTTTATGGATATGAACTGACGGGGCGCGGCACAGGAACATGACGGGGGCCGCGACGGGTAGCTGCGTGGCCCCGGGCGCGAAGGACGATTCGCGGCGCCCGGATCCAAACCGCCAAGCTGGGCGCGTACGGCGAGCGGTTCCGGTCTGCCGTAACCATTGAGGGAGCGGTCCCCGGTCCAATTTCGGCGGATCGCGGTGACGCCCGCGCCTTGCTGAGCGAGTTGAAGCCGGAAGGCTCCCGGGTTTTTGGTCCTGTGGGGCGACCCAGGGGAGACCGCCTTGGCAGCCGCAATGCGGTGGATGGGCAGGACCTGCCAACGTGGGCGCCACAACCACGGCGCAATTGCCATTTGCCGAACTGGCCAGCCGCCGAAAATGCTGGAGCCGACGGCCGGGGTCGAACCGGCGACCTGCTGATTACGAATCAGCCGCTCTACCAACTGAGCTACGTCGGCCTTGGATTTTCACAGATTAGCACGGCCATTGCGGCGTTTCCGCCGGGTGGCGAGCCGGGGTGGGCGGTGCCGCGGGCGCCGGGAGGATCGCGAACGGCGGCTCTGGCCGCCGGGCCGCCAATCGGCGGCAAGGCCGGGCGGAGCTTCAGGTGTGTTTAACCTAACGGGAGTACACTGGGCGCGTTATGCGAGTTGCGGGCCGGATTGCGATGTTAGCGACGCTGGCTCCAGGGCTGGCGCTGGCGCAGGCCGTTCCCCGCGCGACACCTTCGTTTCGAACCGCCGTGCGGCGGGTGCTGGTGCCCGTCACCGTGCTCAATGGCAAGGGGCAGGTGGTCCGTGGGCTGCGGCGGAAAGATTTCGAGTTATTGGTGGATGGGCGGCGGGTGCGGGTCCGCAGCGTGGATTGGATCCATGCCGCGCCCAGCGCGGCGGGGGCGCGGGTCAACGTCCATGCTCCCGGCACGTTCACCAACCGGCCGCATCGGACGCCGCCGAGTTGGGCGGTGCTGCTGATTGACTTCCAGAACACGCCGCTGGACGACATGATGTGGATGCGCGCCGGCGTGCTGCGCTTTCTGCGCCGCGATCTGCGGCCGGGGCAACCGATGGCGATTTTCGGCGTGTCCGACGGCTTGCTGATGTTGCAGCCATTCACCTACAACCGGCGAAGATTGCTGATGGCGGCGGGACAATGGATCCGGCCGCGGTTGGATTATAACCTCGCCTTTTCGCCGCCCCGCATTTCGGCCGTGGGCGCCGGCCCCTCTGGGGTGGCACGGCGGCAAAATACGGCGTGGGGAGACATCAATGCCATGGACCGAGGGGCTGGCATCTCAACCACCGATGGCGTGTTGCGGCAACTGGCATCCATCCTGGCGCCGCTGCCTGGGCGCAAGGTGGTAATTTGGGCCGGGGATGGGGCTCCGTTGGCTTGGAACCCGGCATGGAGCTCGTCGTCGCCGAGCGAACTGCTCCAGGCGCTGCCGGAGGCCAACGGGGATAGCTGGCGCGAGAACGCCGGCACCTATCAACTGCTGAACGAGGCCGACGTTGAACTCTTCCCGCTGGACCCGCGCGGCGTCTGGCTGGCCATGCCCGCCGCCTACCGCGCGGGCCTTCCCGGGCGGCGCCAGCCCGTGATGCCCAATACCCCCGGATTGGCCTCCACGGGCGGCGGGCAAGGAAACAACCCGGTGCGTTCCGGCGGACAGATGCTGAGCTGGAGCGCGATGCAGGATGCCGCGCACAAGACCGGCGGGAAAGCGCTGATTGGAAACAATTTTTTGTGGCAGTCGCTGGGGCAGGCGCAACGGGAGTGGTCCCACTATTACCTGCTCAGCTTCCAGCCGCCGCGCGATCCGCGCGGCGAGGTGCGCTACCACCACATCCGCGTGGCAGTAGACCGGCCCGGGTTGTCGGTGCAGGCGCGGCAGGGCTATATCACCCGGGCGCCGCAGGTGCTACGCGTGGAGCATCCCCGGCCGGGCTTCGGCATGGGCGCGGCCAGCATGGCGGATCTCGCCGGCATTCCCTTGCAGGTTCATCTGGGAGGATGGTGGGTGCAAGGCAAGCAGCGGTTCCGCGGCTACCGGTTCAGCGTGCCGCTGGGCGGCGCCGGCTGCCGGCACGGGTCGCCCTGCCGGCTGATCGCCGGCGTGGTGGTTTCCGGACCGCGCGGCCGGGTTGTCGGCCAGCGCGGCTATCTAGTGAAGCTGCGGCGCGGATTGCGGGCCTCCGAACGCATTGGGCTGCGCGGGCGGATCACGGTCCGGCGCAGGCCTGTCTACCTGGTGCGGTTCATGGTCCGCGCCATGCCTAGCGGCCGCTTCGGGGAAGTGGTCATTGCCGTCCATCCTCCGAAGCGCTAATCCGGTCCGGCGCTAGTGAGGCTGGAGGAAGTAGAGAATCCAGCCGGCGATGATGGTGCCGACGAGGAAACAGGCGAAGCAAAAGGCGCCGTAGCGGATTTGGGCGCGAGGCTCCTCGCGCAGGGTGATGGCGAAGACCACCGAGGCGAACAACGCGAAAATGATGACGGCGGTGAACTGGGACATCACCACCACGGCGAGAGGCGCGAGCCAGGCGAGGGAGAGGCCGGCGAGCATTAGGGCTTTCTCCCCAGCGCCACGTCGCGAACATCGGCGGCGGCCAGAAGATTGAGCAGGCCGGAGGCGACCAGGAACATGGAACCGTAGTCGCCGGTCACGGTGTACAGATTGCCGGCGCCGCCGCCCGCCATGCGGGCGATCATATAGGGCAGGCCGTTGCACAGGTCGCCGATCCAGCCCAAGATGTCGAGCAGGTTCCTGCCATTGACGGCGAACAGCTGGCCCTGCATGCCCA
>JAKAUF010000256.1 GCA_021827785.1 Acidobacteriota bacterium
TCCGCCACGGCGCGCAGCAGCCGCCGCGAAAGGGCGGCGTCCAGATCCAGCCCGAACTGCGTCAGCTTGACGGAGACGTTGGCCTCCAGGCCGCGGGCATGCAGCGCCTCCAGGCTTTCGGCCGCGCTGGCCGCCGCTTGCTCGGCGGCGGCCGGGGTGGTGACGTTCTCCCCGAGATGATCGAGGGTTGCGGTCAAGCCGGCGCCGCGGCTGCCCTCGACGGCCGCCAGCGCATCCGCCAGCGATTCCCCGGCGACGAAGCGCCGGGCCACGCGCCGGCCCAGCGGGCTGCGCTCGGCAAAGGCGCGCAGCCGGCGGTTGTGGGACAGCGCGATCAGCAGCGCGTTGGGCACGGTTCAGTGGCCGCGCGCTTCCAAATAGCGCTCGGCTTCGATCGCCGCCATGCAGCCGGTGCCCGCCGCGGTGATGGCCTGGCGATAGCGGCGGTCCTGCACGTCGCCGCAGGCAAAGACCCCCGGCACGGAGGTCAGCACGTAGTCGCGCGTTTTTAGGTAGCCTTCGGCGTCCCGCTCCAACTGCCCGGCGAAGGGCGCGGCGTTGGGCACGTGCCCAATGCCCAGAAACACCGCCGCGATGGGCATCTCCCACCGCCGCCCATCGCCGGTGTCGCGCAGCCGCACGGCGGTGACTTCCTGCTTCCCGACGTCCAAAATCTCCTCGATCTCCGCGTTGGTGATCCACTGGATCTTGGGATTGGCCTGGGCGCGCTCCAGCATGATCTTGGAGGCGCGGAACTGGTCCCGCCGGTGCACGATGGTCACCGCGGTGGCGAAGCGGGTCAAAAACATCGCCTCCTCCATCGCCGAATCGCCGCCGCCGACCACGATGACCGGCTTGCCCTTGAAGAAAAACCCGTCGCAGGTGGCGCAACTGGAGACGCCGTGGCCGATCAGCGCCTTCTCCGACGGCAGGTTGAGCCAGCGGGCCGAAGCCCCGGAAGCAATGATCAGGCTGCGCGTGCGGATCTCCTCGCCCTGTACCGTCAGGCTGAGCGGCTGGGCGGAAAGATCCGCCTCCTCCGCTGCTCCCTCCCGGAAGCGGGCCCCGAAGCGCGCCGCCTGCTGGCGCATGTTGTCCACCAGTTCCGGGCCTTGAATACCCTCGGGAAAGCCGGGGAAGTTCTCCACCAAAGTGGTCAGGGCCAATTGGCCGCCGCTTTCATGCCCATCCACCACCAACGGGCGCAGGCCGGCGCGGGCGGCGTAAATGGCCGCCGTCAGGCCGCTGCATCCGGTGCCCAAAATCACAACATCTTCCACCGCGCTTTGCTGTTGGGAGCTCGCCATAGAGAACCCCCAATCTTAACAAACAGCCCCGAATATCCCCCGCGCCCGGCGCCGAGCCGGCCGCGCGGGCCGCCCTGAAGCCGATGCCGGAAGCGCCGCGGGCGCCGTTAGGGGGCGGGCTGGTAGACCGCCTTGCCGACGAAAAACGGCCCCATGCGCTCAATGAACTCCGCGGTCTGGCGGGTCTTGCGCATGGCTTGTACGCAGGCGGAAAGCGGATAGAGGCGTTCGCCCACCAGGCCGATGACAAAATCACTGTCCTGCTGGTCCAGGCCGAAGCAGGCCAGCCGGATGTCCTGGGCGTAACCGGCCTGACCGAAGGCATGGCCGATGCGTCCGTGTTCGCGCAAAATGGGCCCGGCTTCTTCCGCCGGCAAGGCGGAAAACGCCCCCCGCCGGCGCAGGGGATACCAGACCGCCCAGGGCCAGGCGGGGTTGGTGACGGAGCGCCGCGGCCGCTCCAGCAGCATCTCTTCCAGATCCGGCTCGTGGCCAAGGGCGTAGCTGCGGCCCAACATGCTGAACTCCAGCTTCGGCGCTAGCCGGTCAAACGGGCCGGTGGACAAAAACGGCCGCAGGCGACGGACAAAAAAATCCGGGTCCTCGCTCCAACTCACCAGCCCCAAGCCGCGGGGATCGTTGACGTCGGCGTAAAGCACGGCGGGCAGATCCGCGGCCGCCAAGGCGGCGGCATAGGGCTGCCAATCGCCCGCGCCGGTGAAGGCCAGCAACTGCATGAACAGCCGCCGGTCCAGCGCCTGCGGCCGGCCCTGGCGCGGCCCGCCATATTCCCGCAGGTCCAGCTTCAGCTCAGCCGGCGCGGCGGTTAGCGGATTTTTTGGCGGCTGCGGCGGCGGGGTGGGCGGCATCTTTGGCGGCATCGCTCCAGTAAGTTTTGTCCTGGGAATAGCATAGCCGCTCCAATGGGCAGACGTCGCATTTCGGCTTTCGCGCGATGCAGGTTTGCCGCCCGTGGGCGATGACGCGATGGGAAAAGGCGATCCATTCCGGGCGCGGAATCACCGCCATTAAATCCTGCTCGATCCGCTTGGGATCTTCCTCCGCGGTCACGTCCAAGCGGCGCGAAATGCGCTGCACATGGGTGTCCACGACGATGCCGTCGGCGATGCCGAAGGCGACGCCGAGCACCACGTTGGCGGTTTTCCGCGCCACGCCCGGCAGGGTCAGCAGGGCGGCCATGTCCCGCGGGACTTGGCCGGCGAATTCGGCGGTGATTTTTTTCGCCGCGCCGGAGATCGAGACCGCTTTGTTGTGATAAAAACCCGTGGTGCGAATCAGCTCCTCGATGGCCGGCAGGGGCGCCGCGGCCAGGTCTTGCGGCGTGGGATAGCGGCGGAACAGCTCCGGCGTCACCATATTGACCCGCACGTCGGTGCATTGCGCGGAGAGAATCGTGGCCACCAAAAGTTCCCAGGCGTTGCGATGATGCAGGGCGCATTCGGCCTGCGGGTAGGCGGCGGCCAAAGTGGCGACGATGGCTTGCACCCGTTCCGGATTGCGGCCAGCGGATCGCTCCGCGGCGCCCTTGCGCGCGGACGGGCGAGTTGCCCTTCTCCCTGAAGCCGCCGCTGCCGGCGCTTTCGCGCCGACGGATTTTGCCCTGGTCGTGTGCTTCCCTGCCCGGATCACCTTCGCCATTTCGGGATCTCCCCTTTCATCGTGCCTTGGCTCGCATCACTGACTCGCATCATAGCGGCTCACTTCACGGCGGCTCACTTCACGGCGGCTCGCGTCACGGCGGCGAACCTACCGCCGCCCGGGAGGGCGGCGCGCCGCCAGCCGGGGGGTCTGGCCCGCGGCCCGAGGCGACGGCATGCAAACCAGGAGGCATACCCCACGTGTAGGAACGTCAGGCCCGCCGGATCGCTTATTCCACGGCTGGCGGCGCCGGCCGCGGGCCAAACAGCGCGCGGCCCAGACGTATTATCGTCGCCCCTTCCTCGATGGCGACGGCAAAATCTTCCGACATGCCCATGGAGAGCTCCCAACGGCCGCCCTGCGCATACGCCCGCAGCTGTTCCCCGAGTTGCCGCATGGCGGCAAACCAGCGCCGCGCGGCTTCCGGCGCCTGCTCTGCGCTGTGCGCCGCGGGCGGCACGGTCATGCAGCCGGTCAGCCGCAGCGCTGGCAGGGCGGCGATGGCCGCGGCCAGCCGTTCCGCCTCGGCGGGCTGCACGCCGGATTTTTGCGGCTCGGCGGCGATATTGACCTCCATCATGACCGGCAGCACGCGCCCAGCAGCCGCCGCCAGCCGGTTCAACCGTTCCGCCAGCGCCGGCCGGTCCAGGCTGTCCACCGAGCGGAATAGCGCCACGGCCTTAGCCGCTTTGTTGCTTTGCAGCGGACCGATGAAATGCCACTCGGCGTCGAGATCGGCCAGCGCCGCGCGCTTGGCCTCGCGCTCCTGGATCCGGTTGTCGCCGAGCAGCCGCACCCCCGCCAGCACCGCCGCCCGGATCATTTCCGGCGGCACGGTTTTGACCGCCGCCATCAAGCGCACGCTCTCCAGCGGCCGCCCGGAGCGGCGGCACGCCGCCGCCATCGCCTCCCGCACCGCCGCCAAGTTCGCGGCCAGTTCCATAGCCTTCCCGTCCATCGCGCTCCCGGTCCAGTATCGCCTTCGTTCGCCCTCCGCTATGATGGTTCGCGCGTGTTCCTGACTTTTGAAGGCATTGACGGCGCGGGAAAAAGCACGCAGCTCGCGCTGCTGGCGGAAAATCTGCGCGCCGCGGGTTATCGCGTGACGCGGACGCGGGAACCTGGCGGCACCGCCTTGGGCGAGCGGCTGCGGGGGTTGCTGCTGGCGCCGGGCGCGGCGCCCGCGCCGCAGGCGGAACTGGCGATGATGTTCGCCGCCCGCGCCCAGCATGCCGCGGAGGTGATCCGCCCGGCGCTGGCGCGGGGCGAACTCGTCCTCTGCGACCGCTTCACCGACGCCAGCGAAGCCTATCAGGGCGTAGGCCGCGGCCTGGGACCGGAAGCGGTCGCCGCCTTGCACCGCGTCCTGCTGGGCGATCTTTGGCCGGACATTACGGTGATCCTGGACTTGGACCCCGCGGCGGCGCGGGTGCGGGCGCGCGGCCGCGGCGGCGCCGATCGCATCGAGGCCGAAGGCGCGGAGTTCCTGGCGCGCGTGCGGCAGGGCTATTTGCGGATCGCGGCGCGGGAGCCGGAGCGCTGCATCGTGATTCCCGCGGAGCCGTCCGCGGAGGCTGTCCACGCGGCGATTGCCGCCGCCATCCGGCCGCGGCTATCACCGCCGCGCCCGCTATCCTAGGGACATGCCCTTCGGCGATTTTTCCGGCAGCGGGTTTTGCGGCAACGCCGCCGCCGTCGGCCAACTGCGGCGGCTAATCGCCTCCGGGGGCATGAACCGGGCGGTGCTGCTGGCCGGGCCGCGCGGCGTGGGCAAGACCACGCTGGCCATCCTGGCCGGTTTGGCATTGAACTGCCAGGCGCCGCCGGCGCCCGGCGATTTCTGCGGCCACTGCCCCAGTTGCGCCCAGCTCGATCCCGCTTGGCGCGACCTGCCGGGCATGATCGCCGCGGCGCTGGCGTTTCGCGAGCAGCAAGCCAAAACCCGCGCCAAGGACGCCGCGCCGCTGGTGCTGGCGGTGCACCCGCGTATCAGCATTTATCCGCCGGACGGCGATTTCTTGACCCTCCCGCAGGCGCGCCTGCTGAGCGAGCGCTTGCAGGGCAAAACCGCCGCTGGCGAGTTCACCACCGTTATTCTTCCCGGCTTCGACCAAGCCCGCTGGATGGTGCAGAACGCGCTGCTGAAGACCTTGGAGGAGCCGCCGCCGCGCACCTGCTTGCTGCCGCTGGCGCGCAATCCCATGGAGCTGCTGCCTACGGTGCGCTCCCGCGCCCTGCAAGTATCCCTCGGCCCGGTGCCGGAAGCCGAATTGGTCGCCTGGCTCGAACGCCAGCCGCTGGAACCGCCTGTAGGGGGATGGAAGGTGATTGCGCGCTTGGCCCAGGGCAGCCCGGGGCTGGCGGTGTCCGAGGATTGGGCGGCCTACCGCGAGTTGCGGGAGCAGGCGCTGGCGCTGCTCGCGGCCGGGCTCAATCCCGGTGATCCTCGTTCTCTTTTCGAACTGACCGCCCGCCTATTTCCCCCGGGCCGCGCCGGGAAAGAAAAACTTGAATCACTGACCGAAATTCTTTATAGTCTGCTGCAAGATATTCTGTATGTAACGGCGGGCCGCGCCGCCGCAATCCGCAACTGGGATTGCCGAGCGGAACTGGCCGCCCTAGCTTCACGCCTCAGCCCGCGCCATTTGTCTCGAGCCATCGCAGAAGCCGATCAAATGGCGGCCGCCGCGCAGCGCAACGCGCAACGGGGGTTGGCGCTGGAGGCCTGGGCTTTGCGCCTGAGCCGCGGCAGCAGCGCGGCCTGGGCCTAAGCGCCGTGGGCTTGGCGGCGACCGCCCACCGAATCGCTGCCCGGCCTGGTGTGGTGACTCTATGCCTCCCAGCCAATTTCCTTCCAGCCGCGAACCCCGATTCAGCGCCCCGATCGCTCCCCGCCCCGCCCACCCCGAGCCCGACACGCTGGCCAACCGCAAATTGATCCGTCCCTCGCTGGCCGGATTGCGGGAGCAGATGGCCAAGGCTCCCGTAGCGGCGGCGGCGCCGGCCGCGCCGCCCCGGTCCCCGAAAAAGCCCGTGCCGCCGGAGCAGACCAACGCCGAGGCGTTTTACTACGTCAAGCAGATGCAGGCCAAAACGCCGGTGGTGCTGGTGCTGCAAGACGGCGAACGCATCCGCGGCGTGATCGAATGGTACGACCGGCATTGCCTCAAGATTCACCGCACCGGCGAACCCAATCTGCTGATCTATAAAGCCAACGTCAAGTACATTTATAAGTTGGAAGAAGAGTCGGCGGGGGCGTAGCGGCGTAGCTGCTACCGCCGCCGGCGGCCGGCGGACATGCGCAATACTCTGTTTGCGGCCTGGCGCGAGGGCCGGACTCGCGCGATCGAGGCGGCGCTGGAGCAGGCCCTGCCCGCGGCGTCGGCCGCGCCGGCCAGCCTGCATAAAGCCATGCGGTACGGGGTGCTGGGCGGGGGCAAGCGCATTCGCCCCTTGCTCTGCCTGGCAGCCGCCGAAGCCGCGGCGGGCAGCGGACCGCTGCCGGAGGCGATGCCGCTGGCCTGCGCCTTCGAGTTCCTGCACTGTTATTCGCTGATTCACGACGACCTGCCGGCGCTGGATAACGACGATCTG
>JAKAUF010000179.1 GCA_021827785.1 Acidobacteriota bacterium
GACCTCCGCGCCATGCTTGCCGCCTGGCGGCGGAGCCATCCGGCGATGTGGGGCGTTTATGGCTTCGCCGACGCCTTCAATCCCCTTACCGGCTGGGTCAGCCCCCACGTCCTCGGCATTGACCAGGGCATCACCCTGCTCAGCCTGGAAAACCACCGCGCCGGCAGCGTGTGGCATTGGTTCATGCGCAACCCCGCCCCGCGCCGCGCCTTTCACTTGATCGGCATGGAATAGCCCGCGCCCCGCGCCGTTGGCAAGGCCGCCGCTAGCGCCTGCGGCGAACGCGCACGCTTGGGTCCACGGCGCCGTGCCGCCTCGCCGGCCGCACCCGGGGCCCCGGGCCTAGGCTGGCGCAGCCACGCCTCCCGCCCCGTGGAATGGGCTTTAGCCCGGGTGGCGGCGGGCTTAGCCTGCCGCCGCGCGCGAGGCCGCGGTTGCCGGCAGCGGCAGGCGCGGACGCCGCGGCGCCGGCGGTTCCAGCCGGATGCGCAGCCGGGTGCCCGCGGGAAAGACCACGTCGTGGCCGCGCGCCAGGAAATGCGCATACACCGTCTTGGCGGAGCCCACATAACCCAGCGCCAGCGCCACCGGCCGGGCGGAACTGAACAGCGCCGCCATCGCCGTTCCCCATACCGCCAGGTGCGTGCCGCTGCCCGCGTTCAGCGTCCAAGCGTTGTCGCTGTCGCCCTGGACCGTGCTGTTCAGCAGCACCGCCAGCGCCAGCGCCGGCGCCGCCGCCGGCGCCGTGGCTTGCACGCCTCCCTCCCGCCCCAGGCGCAGATGCTGCCCCGCCGCCGCGGCTTGCAGCCGCGCCTGCACCGCGCGCCGCGCGCCGCCGGGAAACTTCAGTTGGGAAAAGGTAAATCGCAGGCTCCCATTCCGGTCCAGCCGCCGCGCCGCCTGCGCGTGCGTCACATAGCCCACCAGCCGCGAGCCTTCGGGAATCAGCAGCCGCCCGGCTTTGCTGATCACCGGCCGGTCCACCACCGCCACCACCGGCGCGCCCCATTTGGCGGTGGCGGAACTCAGGCCGCGCCGCAGCCGCGCGTGGATGATCAGCCCCGCCGGCAGTTGCGGCCTGCCCGTCGCTTCCGGCAGCGGCGCCGGGCCCGGATCGCTGACGCGAATCGCGGTGCGCAGCTGCGCCTCATACGACGTGCCGGCGGGCAGAACGTTGGGGTGATAGGGCAGGCTCTGCAGCGCCTCCTCCTTCACCACGCTCCAATTCCGCTGCTGCCCCAGGAAACGCCATAGCCCGTGGACGCGGCTGCTCACAAAGCCCGTCGCCCGCTGCCACAGGCTGGGCCGCTGGGGCGGCCCGTTCGGGCTGGCCACCAGCCGCAGCGGCGGCCCGGCCGGACTGGTGGTGGTGCGGATCGCCGCCTCCCGCCCGTCCGGCAAGCGCAGCGCGGTGAAGGTGACGGCCACGGCCGGCTGCGGGCTGAAGTCGCCGCCCAGCGCCGACTGCGCCCGCTGCCACCAAACCTCGCCATGGATGGCCGTGATCTTCCCCGTGACCTCGGTGCCGGCGGGCAGCGCCAGCCGATTGGCGGCGAAGATTGGGTTGGACAGTCGCGCCTGGAAGACCTGTCCCGGATGGTGGATGGTGATGCGCCGCGCCAGCGCCAAATCCATCCGCACGCCCGCGGGAATCAGCACGCCGGGGCGCAGGGCGGGGGCCGAATGCCCGCGCGGCGGCGTCGCCGCGCCGGCCGCGACGACGAGCATGCCGGCGAACCCCATGACCGTCGCAAACCGCCAATGCCCCAAAACGGCCACGCAACAACTCCGCCTCTAAGTTTAACGCCCGCGCCGCCCGGCAAAATCCCTCTTTGGGCAGAAGCGTAAGCCAGATCGGGCGATCCGGACAGTCTGGTGCTCGCCTCCGTAAGCGAGAGCACTGGCAATTTCCCCATTGCCGCCGTCGCTGCGCGGCAGACCCCCGCTGGGTCCGGCGCGGCCCGCTTAGGGGGTTCGACCGATTGGCGAGGCGGGCACCCCCGGTAGGGTGGGGATGGAGCGGCCGTCCGCCGCGGCGATATACTCAGCCCAAGCTGCTGGCGCATCTCTTCGCTGCCGAACCCGATTGATGGAGCAACCCGCGCGAAGCCGTTCTCGGCGCCTCGCACCGCGGGACTGGGCGCGGCGAATTGTGCGTTTCATTCCGCTGACAAGCCCACGCTACTAACTGGGTGCGGCCAAAATCGCCCCCCATCAGTAGTGGTTTTGTGCTTGCGTCGCGCCATGCCAACGGCTACCATCCAGTTGCACCACTTGTCCAGCCGCCCCCCGGACACGGAGACGTAAAATGCTGAAATTGAAGAAGTTGCAAGTTACAGGATTTAAGTCGTTTGGAGACCGGGCGGAGTTGGTCTTTCCCGGCTCGGGGGTGGTCGGGGTGGTCGGCCCCAACGGCTGCGGCAAGAGCAATTTGGCCGACGCCATCTGCTGGGTGCTGGGTGAGCAATCGGCCAAGACGCTGCGCGGGCAGCGCATGGAAGATGTCATCTTCAGCGGCACCCGCGACCGGCCGGCGACCGGCATGGCCGAGGTCACGCTGACCCTGATCAATCCCGACGAGTTCGACATCACCCCGGAGGAGGCGGCGGCTGAAGCCCGTCCGCTGATCCCCGGCGGCGAGAATTGGGATGGCGCGAGTGAAGGCGCGGCCAACGGCGAAACCGACGGTCAGGCGGACGGCGCGGAGGACAATTCCGCCGACGGCGCCGCGGAAAACGGCCTGGCGACAATGGCATCGGCAACAACGGGTTCCGGTGGGGACGCCGGAGGAGGGGAAGAGGGTGTCGTCCTGCGGGTACGGCCGCGGCGCAAGTTCAAGCCGGTCAACCGGCGCGGCGAAATCGTCGTGGCGCGGCGGCTGTACCGCAGCGGGGAAAGCGAATACCTGATGAACGGCCGGCCCTGCCGCCTGCGCGACATTCAGGACATTTTTCTCGGCACCGGCTTGGGCCCGGAAAGCTACGCCATCATCGAGCAGGGCCGCATCGGCCAGATTCTGAACTCCAAGCCGCATGAACGCCGCGCCATGCTGGAGGAAGCCGCCGGCGTCACCAAATACAAGGCGCGCCGCAAGCTGGCGGAGGCCAAGCTGGAAGCCGCGCGCCAGAACCTGGCTCGCATTCACGACATCTTCGAGGAAGTCGGCAAGCAGCTCGGCTCCCTGAAGCGCCAAGCCGCCAAGGCGCGCCGCCACGAGGAACTGCGCCAGGAGCTGGAGGGGATGCAGCGCCGCCTGCTGGCGGCCAAGGCGGCGCGGCTGGCCGCGGAATGGGAACGCCTGAACGCCGAACTGGCGGCGCGCGCCCAAACGCTGGAGGAACGGCAGGCGGCGATGGCCGCGGCCGAGCAGGCGCGCTCGCAGTGGATGGAGGACACCGGGCGCAGCGAAACCGAGCTGCGCGAGGCCGGCGAGGCGCTCGCCCAGTTGGCGATGGAAATGGACCGCGCCGAGCGGCAGATCGCCTTCAACCAGCAGCAGTGCGAGGACCTGGAACGCCGCGCCGCCCGCCTGCGCGAGGAAGCCGCGGCCATCCAGGCCGAGCGCGAGCGGCAGATCGCCTCCGGCCGCCAAGCCGAGGAGCAGGATGCGGCCGTGGCCGCGGAAGCGGCCCGCGCGCGTGAAACGCTGGCGGCGCGCCGCGGCGAAGGCGAAGCCGAAGCGCGCGCTGCGGCGGAACTGGAACAGCGCCTGGAAGCCGCGCGCCAGCAGATGATGGCGGCCATGGCCCGGGCGGCGCGGGCGGGGAATGAGGCGGCGCAGGCGGAAAGCTTCATCGCCGCCCTGGACCGCCAATTGGAGCGCACCCAGCGCGAGCGCCAGGCCGCGGGGGAAGAAGCCGACGCCTTGGGCGCGCGCCGCGGCCAGCTAGGTCTGGAATTTGGCCAGGAGCAGGAACGCCTGGCCGCGCTGGCCGGGCAGATCGCGGCGCTGGAGGCCGAAGCCGGCGCGCAGCGCCGGCGCGAGACGGAGGCCCGGGAACAGCGGGAGCAGGCGCGCCAGGCGCTGGCCGACGCCGCCGCGCGCCGCCGTTCGCTGGAAGAGATCGTGGCCCACCACGGCGCCAATACCGAGGCCGTCCGTACCCTCTTCGCCCAGCAGGCGCGCGAGGACCAAACCGCCGCCTTCCGGCCGCTCGGCGTGCTGGCGGATTTCCTCGAGGTCGAGCCGCGCTATGAAGGCGTGGTCGAGGAGTTCCTGCGCGAGGAACTGAACTACGTCGTGGTCAAGACCTGGGATGAGGCCAGCGCCGGCGTCGGCCTGCTGCGCCGCGACGCCCAGGGCCGCGCCACGTTTCTGGTGCACCCCGAAGATGGCCAGTACGGCATGTTCGCGCCGGAGGCGGCCGCCGCGAACGGGGCTCCCGGCGGTGGCGACGGCGCATCGCCGGCCCCCGCCGCGCCCGACGCCGCGGAAGCGGCCGGCCCGGTTCCGCTGCGCCATTGCGTCCGCGTGCTGAACGGGTTTGGCCGCTCGCTGGAGCAGATCCTGCCCAAGCTCGGCAGCGGCTTCATTTTGGACGACGCCGCGCGGGCGCGCACCTTGGCGGCGGAAAATCCCGCGGCCTATTTCTTGACCGGCGAAGGCGAGTGCTTCCATAACCAAACCGTCACCGGCGGCACCCGCGCCGGTGCCGGCCCGCTGACCGTGAAGCGCGAGTGGCGGGAACTGGCGGCGCGGGAAGGCGAGCTGCAAGCGGCTGTCGCCAAGCTGGAAACCGAATTGGCGGTTCTGGCCCGAGACCTCGAGCGCATCGCCGCCCGGCGCTCGGCGCTCGGCCAGCAACACGCCGCCCTGGAGAAGGAGATCCTGACCCGCGGCCAAGCGCTGAAGCAACTGGAAGGCGAAGCGGCGCGCGCGCTGGAACGCGGCCAGCACCTGCAACTGGAGTGGGATCGCGGCCAGGAAGAGCGCCGCCAGGGCGTCGCCCGCCTGGAGGCTGCCGGCGCCGAACGCGCCGCCGCCGAGGCGGAACGCGCGGCGCGGGAGGCGGAGCAGCAGGATCTGGGCCGGCAGTTGGCCGCGGCCCGCCAGAGTCACGAGGAGTTCAGCCAGCTACTGGCCGCGGCCCAGGCCGAGGCCGCGCGCTGGGAAGAACGGGCGCGGGCCGCCGAGCGCGCCCGGGCCGAGCGCGAGCGTGCCATCCAAGCCTTGGAGCAGCGCGCCGCCCAGGCGCTGGAAGACGCCGCGGCCTTGGCCCAGCGCCGCGCTCCATTGGAATCCGCCAGCGCCGCCCTGCGCCACCAGTTGGTGGAGCAGCAGCAAGCGCGGGAAGCCGCCGAGCAGCGCCGCCAAGCGGCGGCCGCGGCGGTGGAGGCGGCCCGCGCCGCCGGCGGCGGCCTGGAAGCCGCGGTGCAATCCGCCCGCGGGCAGCTGGAAGCCGCCCGCCGCGAGCACGGCGAAACCGCCGTCGCCGTCGCCCGCCTGGAAAGCGAAGGCGGATTCCTGGAACAAACCTGCCGCAATGAGCTGCGCATCGAGTTGGCGGAACTGCGGCAGAGCGAGGACGCCGCCGCGGCTGCTGTCGCGCCGGAGCTGCAAGCCGGCTTGCTTGCCGAGTGGGAGGAAGCCGCCGCCGCCGTCAAGACCAAGCTCGACAACTTGGGGCCCGTCAACATGATGGCGCTGGAGGAGTTCAAGGAAACCGAGGCGCGCCATCAGTTCCTGTCCACGCAGCGCCAGGATTTGCTCGACTCCGCCGCCGACACCCAGCGCGCCATCCAGGAAATTGACGCCGTCTGCCGCCAGCAATTCGACGCCGCCTGGGAGCAGATCAACGCCAACTTCCAGGAAACCTTCCGCACCCTCTTCGGCGGCGGCCAGGGCTTTTTGCGCCTCACCGACGCCGAAAACGGCGGCGACAGCGGCGTGGACATCGTCGCCCAGCCCCCGGGCAAGAAGCTGCAAAACGCCATGCTGCTCTCCGGCGGCGAAAAGGCCATGACCGCCATGGCCCTGGTGCTGGCGATCTTCCAATTCCAGCCCAGCCCCTTCTGCCTGCTGGATGAGGTGGATGCGCCGCTGGATGAAGTCAATGTCGGCCGCTTCACCGCCATGGTGCGCCAGCTCAGCACCAAGACGCAGTTCATCGTGATCACCCACAATCCCCGCACCATGGAAGCCGCCGCGCTGCTCTACGGCGTGACCATGCCCAAGCCCGGCGTCTCGCGCTTGGTCTCCGTGGAACTTACCGCCGCGCGGGAAGCGGTGAGCGCCTAGCGGCGTCCGCCGCCCTCCCTGCGGGCGCCGGTTCTGGGAGCGCGGGCCGCTGGCCCGCACCGCCAGCCGGGCGCCAGGCAAAGCCCGAAGGGCGCCAGGCAAAGCCCGAAGGGCGCCAGGCAAAGCCCGAAGGGCGCAAAGCAAAGCCCGAAGGGCGCAAAGCAAAGCCCGAAGGGCGCAAAGCAAAGCCCTTAGGGCGCCAGGCAGAGCCCGTAGCGCGCGAAGGGAGGCCCCGCAGGGCGCCGAACAGAGCCAGTAGGCCCGCAACTGAAGCCCGCCAACCAATGCTCGCACCCGCCGCGCTATTCTGATTGCTTAT
>JAKAUF010000026.1 GCA_021827785.1 Acidobacteriota bacterium
GGAAATGCTGGTCGCCGTGCAAGGCGGCAATATCCAATACCGCCCCATCGCCGGCACCCGTCCCCGCGGCGCCGATGAGGCCCAGGATCAGGCGCTCGAGCGGGAACTTCTGGCCGACGAAAAGGAACGCGCCGAGCACGTCATGCTGGTGGACTTGGGACGCAATGACGTCGGCCGCGTTGCCGCCACCGGCTCGGTGCAGGTTCCCCGCCTGATGTTCGTCGAGAAATACTCCCACGTGCAGCATCTGGTCAGCGAAATCCGCGCCCGCCTCCGCCCCGGCTGCGATATGTTCGATGCCCATACCGCCTGCTTCCCCGCCGGCACCCTCTCCGGCGCGCCCAAGGTCCGCGCCATGGAGATCATTGAGGAGTTGGAGCCCACCCGCCGCGGCGTCTACGCCGGTTCGGTGCTCTATCTCGACTTCAGCGGCAATCTCAATGCCTGCATCGCCATCCGCACCATGGTCATGCGCTCCGGCTTGGCCCATGTCCAGGCCGGCGCCGGCATCGTCGCCGATTCGGTCCCCGCCCGCGAGTACGAGGAATGCGCCAATAAGGCCGGCGCCCTCCTGCGGGCGCTGGAAATCGCCGCCCAGGGCCTCTAGATGATTTTCCTCCTCGACAACTACGACTCCTTCACCTACAACCTGGCGCAATACCTGGGGGAATTGGGCGAGGAAGTGGTCGTGCGGCGCAACGATCAAATCACCGTCGCCGCCATCCGCGGGCTGGGCCCCGCCGCCATTGTGATCTCCCCCGGTCCCTGCACTCCCACCGAGGCCGGCATCACCCTGGAAGTGGTGCGCCAGCTCGGCGGCCAGTTGCCCATTCTTGGCGTCTGCCTGGGGCACCAAGCGATCGGCCAGGCGCTGGGCGCCAAAATCGTCCGCGCCCCCATTTTGATGCATGGCAAAACCAGCCCGGTCCACCACGACGGCGGCACCATCTTCGCCGGCCTGCCCCAGCCCCTCATCGCCACCCGATACCACTCCCTAGTCATTGAACCCGCCACCGTGCCGCAATCCCTCCAGGTCAGCGCCACCGCCCCGGATGGCGCCATCATGGCCGTCCGCCATCGCCACTGGCCACTCGAAGGCGTACAGTTTCACCCCGAAAGCATCCTCACCAGTGACGGTAAATCGTTGCTGCGCAACTTTTTATGCAGCTACCTGCCGGGCCGCGAGGGAACCGCAACCGCTACCTGTACTTCCGCTCCGCGCTAGCCCTGCGCGCCCGCGCCGCGTTACCCTGGCTAGGTTCTTTGCCTGGCTACCATGACCGCCCCCTCCCAACTCGGCCGCATCCTCGTCGTGGATGATGAGGCCCCGATTCGGGAAATGCTCGCCGAGCGGCTGCGCCTGGCGGGCTATGACTGCCGTCAGGCCGCCAACGCCGCCGCCGCCCTGGAGCAATTCCAGCAGCACCCTGCCGATTTGGTCATCACCGACCTGCGCATGCCCGGCGGTTCCGGTATGGACCTGCTCGCCGCCTTGCAACAGCACCGTTCCGGCGCCGCCGTGGTCCTGGCCACCGCCGAAAGCGACATCCAGGTCGCCATTGACGCCATGAAGCAAGGCGCCGCTGACTACCTGCTCAAGCCCTTTCAATTCGAGTTCGTCCTCGCCGCCATTCACCGCGCCCTGGAAAAGACCCGCCTGGAGCGCGAAGTTGAGAATTATCGCCAGCATTTGGAGCAGATGGTCGCCGAGCGCACGGCGCAGTTGCAGCAGGCGATGCGTCACATCGAAGCTACCTATGACGCCACCCTGCAAGCCCTGGGCGCGGCTTTGGACCTGCGCGCCACCGAGGTCGCCGGCCACTCCCTCCGCGTCAGCCTCTATACCGAGGAAATGGCCCAGCGCATGGGCATTGCCGGCGAGGCCCTGCGCAACGTCATTCGCGGCGCCTACCTGCACGACATCGGCAAGCTCGGCATTCCCGACGCCATTCTGCTCAAGCCGGGGAGCCTCACGCCCCAGGAACGCGCGGTCATGGAGAGCCATGTCCGCATCGGCTATGAGCTGGTCCAGCGCATCGAGTTCTTGGCCATCGCCGCCGAAATCGTCCATAACCACCAAGAACGCTTTGACGGCCGTGGCTATCCCCGCGGGCTCAGCGGCGACGCGATCCCCCTGCCCGCCCGCATCTTTGCCGTCGCCGACGCCTTCGACGCCATGACTAGCGATCGACCCTATCGCGCCGCACTGGCCTTTTCCGTGGCCAGAGCCGAGATTTGCCGCGAAAGTGGCCGACAGTTCGATCCCAAAGTGGTGCAGGTCTTCACCTCTGTTCCCGAGTCCCGCTGGGATGACTTGCGCCAGCAGGCGGCGGCCGCCACCGCCGCGGCGGGAACCGCGCCCCGCCTGGCCCCCCAGCCCGCCGCGGTTCCTGCCGCCGCCGCCCGTGCCTAGGGCCAGGTTCACCGCCCCGCGAGCCAGGTCATTTCCGCGGCCCAGGGCCGCGTATTGGGGCGTCCGGATGGCAGCTGCGTGAATCGCCATACAAAAAACTAATTGACCCTAACCGCATTTGGTGATACACCTGTTTGAGCCGCAGCCCAAGTGGTCGTTTTGGGGCTCGACGGGGGAGAATTGAATGCGGAAACACACTATTTGGTCATTGGTCCTGGTGTTCGCGCTGTCGCTGGCCGTTTGGGGCCAGACCGCCAGCCAAATCTCCGGCACGGTTACGGACAAGACCGGCGCGGTTGTACCCGGCGCTACGGTTGTCATCACGGATGCCGCCACCGGCTTCCGCCGTACCATGGTCACCAATAGCGCGGGCGCATACGCCGCCGGCGCGATGCCCGCGGGCACCTACGACATCGAGGTCACCGCCAAGGGATTCAAGACCTTCGCCGTGCACAGTTACGTTCTGCGTTCCTCGCAGCAGGCGCAGATCAACGCCACCCTCCAGGTCGGCGCGGTGACCAGCACCGTCGAGGTCCAGGGCAACGCCGTCGCCCAGGTGCAGCTCGAAAACGCCGCCGTCACCAACACCATTAACGGCAAACAGGTGAACCAGCTTGAGCTGAACGGCCGCGATTTCGTCCAGTTGGTCGCCCTGGTTCCCGGCGTCGTCGGCACCGGCCCCACCGATGAGGGCGTGGTCGGCGTTTATGGCGGCATCGGCTACAACATCAACGGCGGCCGCTCCACCGAGAACAACTGGGAAGTGGACGGCAGCAACGTCGAGGACAACGGCTCCAACGGCACCATCAACGTCTATCCCAGCCTGGACGCCATCTCCCAAGTCCGCGTGCTGACCTCCAACTACGGCGCCCAATACGGCCGTGACGCCTCCGGCACCGTCATCGTCACCACCAAGCGCGGCACCAATGCGTTCCATGGCGACGCCTATGAGTACCTGCGCAACACGTCCCTGAACGCCCGTCCCTTCTTCGCCTCCAGCCGCCCGTCGTACAAAAAGAACGACTTCGGCTTCACCATCGGCGGCCCGATCATCAAGAACAAGACGTACTTCTTCTGGTCTTCGGAATGGCGCCGCCAATCCGAGCCCAGCTTGTTCAACGTTAACGTGCCTTCCAATGCCGAGCGCCAAGGTAACTTCAGCGACGTCTGCAACACCGCGCTCGCCGGCCAGGCGGCCACGAAGGCGTCCATTGCCGCCAACCCCGCTTGCCCGGTCAACCCCTCGACGGGCAACTACTACGCCAACGACACGCTGCCGGGCATTGACCAGAACGCAACGGACCTGATGCCCCTGATTCCCGCCGCCAACTTCGGCTCCGGCGGCAGCTCGTCTTTCGTCGGCTCCGCCAGCTATCCCACGGATTGGTATGAGAGCCTCTTCCGCATTGACCAGCAGCTCGGCAACAACTGGCACCTGTATTACAACTTCATCCACGACTCCTGGAACACCGTCGTTCCCGGCGCCCTTTGGGATTCCGCCAGCTTCCCGACGGTTTCCACCAACTTCGTTGGCCCCGGCGTGGCCATGGTCGCGCATTTGACCGGCATCCTCAGCCCGACGATGACCAATGAGTTTGTCGCCGGCTACACCGCCGACCACATCGGCCTGACCACCAACGGTCCTTTGGCCCGTCCCTCCAGCTTCACCATGGGCGGCCTGTTCAACAACGGCTTCAAGGGCGAAATCCCCGGCATCGCGGTCGGCACCTACACCGCCAGCGGCGGCGGCTACATGGCTGAGACCGGCGGCGACATGCCCTGGTACAACTCCAATCCCACCTACGATTACAACGACCAGATCACTCAGGTCGTGGGCAATCACGTTCTGACCTATGGCGGCGAGTTCACCGCCGGGCAGAAGAATGAAATGCAGGGCGGCTACCTCCAGGGCAGCTTGGGCTTCTTCCCCGGCTGGTCGGGCTCGACCGGCAATGGTTTCGCCGACATGCTGCTCGGCAATATCAATTCCTTCAACCAGGCCAACGTCCAGCCCAAGTACTACGACCGGTACAAGACCGGCACGCTGTTCTTGGAGGACGACTGGCGCACCACTTCCCGCCTGACCATCAACCTGGGCCTCCAGGCCGACCTGATGGGCGCCTATTACGACTCCCGCGGGTTGCTCTACAACTTCTCGCCCGGCGCCTACAACGCCGCCAACGCCGCAATCATCGGCTCGAATGGCGCCATCACTAATGGCGGGACGAACGTCACCCCCAACAACGCCGTCGTCTTCAATGGCTTGGTGAACTGCGGTTCCGGCGGGCAAACGCCCAGTTGCAACCAGAATCACCTCTGGAACTGGGCGCCGCGCTTCGGCTTCGCCTACGACCTCAGCGGCAACGGCACCACCGCGCTGCGTGGCGGATACGGCATCTTCTACGATCACACCAACAGCAACGACATCGTGGATGCTCTGCGCAATCCGCCGCTCCAGCTCAGCCCGACGGTCATCAACGTCGTCGGCTACAACAATGTCTCCGCCGCCAGCGGCTCCAACTTCCCGCTCAATTTGAACGGTGGCGGCGCGATTCCCCTGCAGGGCAATTGGCCCATGATCGAGCAGTGGAACCTGAACTTGCAGCATCAGTTCCGCAATAATCTGGTCGGCCAAATCGCCTATGTCGGCAGCAAGGGCACGCACCTGGCGCAGCAGATGGACCTGAACCAGTTGTATCCAGTCGCCCTCGCCGGCAGTCCCTACGCGTCTGGCGGCGCTCTCGCCGGCCAACCGCTGGACTGCACCGATCCGCAAAACCCCTATCTCGCGGCTGGCACCACACCGCCCGCCGCGCTCCTCGGCACGTCGCAGCAGTGGATGATTAATGAGTTCGTTGGCTGCGGGGGCAACCCGGCGTACTACCGGAAGTACCCCGCCTACAACGACATTGGCTTCCTGCCGTTCGGCGCCTATTCCAGCTACAACTCCTTGCAGGTCTCCATGCACGGCCAGATCGGCGGACTCTTCTTCACCACCGCCTATACCTGGTCGCATTCTTTGGACAATGCCTCCAGCCGCTACGACGGGTTGTGGTATAACGCCTACAATCTCTTTGGCGCCTACGGCAATTCTGGTTTCGATCAGCCTCAGAACTTCAGCACCAGTTGGGTTTACGCCCTGCCGTTCTTCAAGGGCAACGCCTGGGCTGGCGGCTGGCAGTTCTCCGGCATCATGCAGGCCTACAGCGGCACGCCGTACACCGTCACCAACAGCACCGCGAACAGCGATAGCGCCGGTGTCGGCAACGGGCAGACCGTGAGTTCGTTCGTGGATGTCGTCGGCAACAACGGCGCGATTCCCACGCTGGCCACCAACCAACTGGCGAGCCCGCAGCTATACGGCAACCCCGCCGCCTTCGCCGCGCCCGTCGGCTTGACCTTCGGCAACGAAGGCCGGAACGCCTACTTTGGCCCTGGCCTGATTGACTTCGACATGGGCCTGTTCAAGGACTTCAAGATCACTGAAGGCCAAACCATTCAGGTCCGTTGGGAAACCTTCAATACCTTCAACCACACCAACTTTTCCGGTGTGAACTCCGGCGCGAATTGCTTCACTAACGCTTGCGCCGCCACTAGCGCTTACCTGCGCTCGACTGGCGCGCATGATCCCCGCATCATGCAGCTGGCCATTAAGTGGATGTTCTAGCCGAGTAGCTTTCACCCAGTGCGGCGGCGGGCTTCCGCCCGTCGCCCTCATGGGTGATCGCGTAAAGCTGCCTAGGGCGGGCCCTGTGCCCGCCCTTTTCTTTTTTTTGCGGTTGGGCAGACAAAATCGGCTGCCTGGCTCCTTGGCAGGCAGGAATGCCTGCCCCACTGGCTCATTCGGTGGGGCAGACAAAATCGGCTGCCTGGCTCCTTGGCAGGCAGGAATGCCTGCCCCACTGGCGCATTCGGTGGGGCAGACAATCTTGTCTGCCTGAGCCTGAGCCCTGGCTCCTTGGCAGGCAGGAATGCCTGTCCCACTGGCGCATTCGGTGGGGCAGACAATCTTGTCTGCCTGAGCCTGAGCCCTGGCTCCTTGGCAGGCAGGAATGCCTGCCCCACTGGCTCATTCGGTGGGGCAGACAATCTTGTCTGCCTGAGCCTGAGCCCTGGCTCCTTGGCAGGCAGGAATGCCTG
>JAKAUF010000044.1 GCA_021827785.1 Acidobacteriota bacterium
GTCCGTTTCCAGACCTCGCTTGCCCAGCAGCCGATAGACCGGACCGGCGGCCACGGCGGCCATGAACGAGCCGCGGGAATCCACCCAGGTGCCCTCCACCTGCGGCGCGCCGTAGCTAATGAAGATGGGACGCGGCGCGCACATGGCGATCAGCTCATGCGAATCCACCGGCAAGTCGCCGGCGTTCCGCGGGCCATCGAACTGGATGAAGTTGCCGGCAAACCAATGGTATTCGCCCGCGCCGGCCAGGTTGCCCATCTCCTCGCCGTAATGGCGCCGGAACAGCGTGGCCCCGCCCTTGCCGCTGGAGCCGATCAACCCAATCGCGAATCGCTGGTCATAGGCCATCGTCACCAGCGCCGCTTTGCCCAGCCGCGACAAGCCTTCGATGGCCACCTCGTGCGCGTTCACCCGCGGGTCCGTCTCCAGGTAATCCAGCGCGCGGCTCGCGCCCCACGCCCAGGCACGCAGCGCCCCCCATTGTTCGGGGCGCCGGTAATGCCCATGGTTCACCAGCCCGATAATGCCCCGCCGCAATCCGGCGCCGTTGTCCGCCTGGAACTTGGTCGGCGTCAGGACCGCATAGCCCCAATCCGCGTTCAGCAGTTGCTGCCGCCAGCTGGGCCCCTTCGGCGGCGGCGGCACGGGGACATGATGCGCCTTCAGCATGGCCACGAACGCCTTCATCGCCGCCGGGCTGAAGCCGAAGGAAAGGTGCATCAGCACCGGAACCGGGCCGCCGGCGTCGGCGGGCACGGTAACCGTCAGCGGAATGTTGACCGGGATCGCCGGATCGCTGGAGTTGTCCACATGCCCGATCAAGTGCCGCGTCACGGTGGGTATGCCGCCGTGAACGGCGCGCGTGGTCCGCAGCAGAATCCAGCTGACCTCGGGCACATTGCGCGGCACGTAGCCATAGACGTCACGGTCGAAGTCCTGCTCGATCTCCGGCCGCCGCAGCCGCCACCATTGCGCCGGCGTGGTGATGCGGACGCCGCGATTGGAAATCAGCGGATTGGGCAGATGCGGATAGGGATTGGCCGTGGCCTCGTCGGTGTTCTGGTAATTGGGCGCCTTGGGATTGAAGCCGTCCGCCCCGGGCCGCAGCGAGCGGATATGCAGAATGTCCATCATGTAGCGGTGGCCCGCCGCGGTGGCGCGCTGCTGCGCCTGGAGTCGGGCGCGCTGCGCCGCGCTGAGATGCATGCCCGGGAACTGCGCCGCCGCGGCCACCGCCAGGGCCGCCGCCAGCGCCAAAAGAGAGCCAAAGCGAAGTTTCATCCTGCAACCTTGCAACAAAGTCTGGTAACTGGGAACCGCGCCCAGCATACCGCAAGTTTCCGCATCCGTGGCCCGCTCAGCCGATGGCCGAAATACAGTGACACCTCCCGCCGGGACGGCGCACAATGGCGGCATGTTGGCTCTAGCTTTGTTCCTGGCGCTGGCGCCGGCGCCACGCCGTCCCGCCGCGCCTATGGTCCGCCGCGCGCCCCAGCGCGGCGACGCCGCGCGGCGCCCGCGATGGGTCGGCACCTGGTCCTGCTCGCCGCAGTTGGTCGAGCCGCGCAATATGCCCCCTCGGCCCGGCCTTACCGATACCACGCTGCGGCAGCAGGTCGAGATCAGCATCGGCGGGCGGGTGCTGCGCCTGCATCTATCCAATCAATACGGCCACAGCCCCATGGTCATCCGCGCGGCGCGCATCGCCCTGCCCGCCGGCCCCGGCGCCATCGTCCGCGCCACGGACCAGGTGCTTACGTTTCACGGCCGGCGGCAATTGACGCTGCCGCCCGGCGCCACCGCGGTCTCCGATCCGTTGCATTTCCGCCTCCGGCCATTGGCGCAGGTGACGATCTCGCTGGCCTTCGGCGCCGTGCCCCATCATCTGACCGGCCACCCCGGCTCGCGGCAGACTTCCTTCATTCAACCCGGCGATGTCGCCGCCGCGGCGACGTTTCCGGATCCCAAAAAGACCGCGCATTGGTACGTCATCACCGGTCTGGACATCAGCACGCGGCGCCCCGCTGCCGCCGTGGCCATCTTCGGTGACTCCCTTACCGATGGCCATGGCACCACCACCGACGGCAACAACCGCTGGACCGACGATCTGGCGCGCCGCCTGTTGGCCCATCGCGGCACGCGCAACGTCGCGGTTCTCAACGAGGGCATCGGCGGCAACTGCATTCTGAAAGCTTGCCTGGGTCCCGCCGGAGTTCGCCGTTTCCGGCGTGACGTCCTGGACCAAGCCGGCGTGCGCTGGGTCATCCTCTGGGAGGGCGTCAACGACATCGGCACTTCGCACGCTCCGGTCGCCAAGGCCTTGATCGCCGCGGACCGTCGTCTGATCGCCCTGGCCCACGCGCATCACCTGCGCATCTACGCGGCCACCATCACGCCCTTCGGCAAGTCGTTTTATGACAGCCCAGCCCACCGGGCGGACTGGCGCCAGCTCAACCACTGGATCCGGCACGGCGGGGCCTTCGACGGCGTCGTGGATTTTTCCGCACTGGCCCGCAATCCCGCGCACCCGGACCGCTTGCTTCCGGCGGACGACTTCGGCGACCACCTGCACTTCCAGCCATCCGGTTATGCCCGCTTGGCCGTCGCCGTTCCCCTGCGCTGGTTCGAAAATCCTTAGGTCTTGCGGAATCTCCCACGGCAACCTTGATATTTCGCACAGGGCATTGACCGAGCGGATAGGTGAGTGCAATTCTGAGTGGTATCTGAGTGAAGTTCGTGGCGGTTCGGGACCGCCGCGTGCAAGAGGATTATGTTCACCGCCCTCTGGCTGGTCCAGACCGCTCACCCGGAGTTGTGGCTTGCCGCCGCCGCGGGTTTATTTCTGACGCTGGCCGCGCTGGCGTGGTGGATGGCCGCGGCCGCCAAAGGAGAACTGCGGCGCCGCATCGCGGCGGAGCAAGAAGCGAGGAATTCCGAGTTTCAAACCCGCCTCTTGCTGGACTGTAGCGAGGACGGCAT
Organism: Acidobacteriota bacterium; assembly: GCA_021827785.1. Lineage (GTDB taxonomy): Bacteria > Acidobacteriota > Terriglobia > Terriglobales > SCQP01 > JAKAUF01. The sequence continues at coordinate 2,980 of JAKAUF010000044.1, forward strand.
CTATGCCTTGGATCCCGGCGGCCATTGCCTGTGGGCCAACCGTGCCGCCGCCCGGCTCTTTGGCTTCGCCTCCGCCGAGCCGCTGATCGGCCAGCAGATGCATGCGCTGATCCATCACACCCGGCCGGACGGCTCGCCCTATCCGTTGGAAGAATGCACGGGACTGGAGAAGCTCCTCGCCGGCCAGCCCGTCGTCCAGGGCGAGGAACTGCTCTGGCGCGCCGACGGCACCAGCTTCTGGGCCGACCTACGGGTCAACCCCATGGCGCGGGATGGAAAGATGCTGGGAGCGGTCGTGGTGCTGCGGGATATCACCGAACGCCGGCAGCGGGATAGCCAACTCCGCCACGCGCAGAAGATCGAGGCCGTGGCCCGTCTTTCCGCGGGCGTCGCCCATGAGTTCAACAACCTGCTCAGCGTGATCTCCGGCCACGCCGAGCTCCTGCGCCAGCGCAACGACCTGGACGGCGCGACGCTGCGCCAGATTGGCAGCATCGAGCATGCCAGCCGTCGTGCCGCGGAACTGACGCGCCGCTTGCTGGCGTTCAGCGGAAAACAGGTGCTGCAACCGGTCGAGCTGCAACTGAATGCATCGGTCGAGGCCTGCGTCACCATGCTGCGCCACCTGGTGCGCGAGAACGTTGTGTTGCAGCCCGTGCTCGCCTCCAGCCTGCCCCTGGTCAAAGCCGACCCGCACCAAATCGAGCAGGCATTGTTTAACTTGGTGCTGAACGCGGCGGACGCCATCGCCGCGGACGGGCGCATCGAGATTCGCACCGCCGAAGTGCGCCTGGCCAGCGGCGCCGCGGCGGCACTGGGCGTGCGCGCCGGTGATTACGTGACCCTCACGGTCAATGACACCGGCGCGGGCATGGACGCGGACCTGCAAAAGCACATCTTCGAGCCCTTCTTTACCACCAAGGGACATCACAGCGCCTCGGGACTGGGTTTATCCACCGTCTTCGGCTTCGTGCAGCAAAGCGGCGGCGCGGTCTCGTTCCACAGCACCCCGGGGCTGGGAACCACGGTCTCGTTGTATCTGCCGGCGGCGGCCGCCGACCGCGCTCCGGCGGCATCCCCCGCCGCCGCTGCCCAAGCCTAGGACTCCACCGCGCTGAACTGGGTCGCTGCGACGCTCACGCCGCCGCGCGCACGGCGTCCAAGGCAGTGTGTTTCCGAACAGGGGCGGTGTCCGAATGCGGACATCGGCGTCCCGCAATCGAACACTTGGACATGGAACCGTGGGGCCGGCTGCTGCGTAACTTGTTTGCACAGGGACACTTCGATCTCCGCCGCTTTGGCAGCCGAAATGCCCCGGAGGCGTTGAACTGCTAATCTGAAGGCGTTATCTTTCTTACCCCCATGGACATTCAACGCCCTGATCAAAGCAAAAAGCGCCGCCGAAACCGGATTCTGTACTCGATTGCCGCCGTGGTGGTGCTGGCCGCCATTTCCCTTGCCGTCAGCCGCCTCCAGCCCGCTCCGCCGACGGTGGACAAGGGCACCGTGTACATCGGCACCGTGCATCGCGGCAATATGCTGCGCCAGGTCCGGGGGCTGGGCACGCTGGTGCCGGAGGAAATTAGCTGGATTCCGGCGCAAAGCGCCGGCCGGATTGAAAAACGCCTGGTGCTGCCGGGCACCGCGGTGCAAGCAAACACCGTTTTGCTGGTCATGAGCAATCCCAGCCTGATTCAGCAGGCCTTGAGCGCCAAGTACGCATACAAAGCCGCGCAGGCGAACTATAACAACCTGAAAGCCCAGCTCGACGCCCAGGTGATGGCGCAGCGCGCCACGCTGGCGCAAGCGGTCTCCAGCCTGCGGCAGTCGCAGGTGCAGCTCAACAGCGACCGTGCGCTGGCCAAGAAGGGCTTGGTGTCGCAGGTGGATTTCCAGGTTTCGGAGGCGAAAAATCAAGGTTTGGCCACGGACGCGGAGATGGAACAGGAGCGTCTGGTGGCCGACCGCAACTCCGAGGAGGCGCAGCTCGCCGCCTCGCAAACCAAGATCGCCCAAGCCAAGGCCGAATACGACCTCCAGCGCAGCCTGGTGGAGGACCTGAACGTGCGCGCCGGCATCGCGGGCGTTTTACAAGATCTGCCGGTGCAGGTTGGTCAGCAGGTGCATGCCGGAGACGTGCTCGCCAAGGTCGCGGTGCCGCAGAAACTGAAGGCGCAGTTGCAAATTGACCAAACCGACGCCAAGGATATCGCGCTGGGCCAGCCGGCCAAGATTGACACCCATAACGGCATCATCCCCGGCCGCGTCACGCGCATAGACCCCGCCGTGCAGAACGGCACCGTCACCGTGGATTGTGCATTGCTGGGCCCGCTGCCCCCGGGCGCCCGGCCCGACCTCAGCGTCGAGGGCACCATTCAGCTGCAATTGTTGAAAAACGTCATTTATGTCGGCCGCCCGGCATTTGGGCAAGCCAACAGCCAGATCACGCTGTACCGCCTGGTGGACGGCGGGCGGCAGGCGGTGCAAACCAAGGTGGACGTCGGCCAAACTTCGGTCAACGACATCCAGATTCTGCGCGGCTTGCAGCCAGGCGAACAGGTGATTTTGTCCGATATGTCGGCCTATGAAAATTACAACCGCGTGGCGCTGAAGTAAGCCGGCGGCGCGCAATCGTGGAGGAGGATCGCAAGCAATGGCGGAAACCAGTCCCGCAAACGGCAACGGCGCCACCCAGGGCACGGCCCACGGTGATGCGCTCATCTCGCTCGACAACATCACCAAGGTGTTCTACACCGATGAAGTCGAAACGCACGCCCTCTCGGGCGTCCATCTGGTCATCCGCCGCGGCGAGTACATCTCCATCGCCGGGCCTTCCGGCTGCGGCAAATCCACGCTGCTGTCCATCCTGGGCCTGCTGGACTCGCCCACCGATGGCCAGTACACGCTGAATGACCGGCCGGTGCAGTCGCTCAAACTGGGCGAGCGGGCGCGCATCCGCAACCGCGAGATCGGATTCATTTTTCAGAGCTTCAATCTGATCGGCGACCTGAACGTGCTGGAAAACGTCGAACTGCCGCTCACCTACCGCGGCATGCGGCCCTCCGAACGCAAGGAGCGAGCCAACCAAGCGTTGGAGAAGGTCGGCATGGGCCACCGGGCCCGCCACCTGCCCAGCCAGCTCTCCGGCGGCCAACAGCAGCGCGTGGCCGTGGCCCGCGCCCTGGCCGGCCAGCCGTCCATTTTGCTGGCCGACGAGCCCACGGGCAATTTAGACTCTCGCAACGGCGACGCGGTGATGGATCTGCTGAAGACGTTGCATGGCGAAGGCTCGACCATCTGCATGGTGACCCACGATCCGCGTTTTGCCCGCCATGCCGACCGCACCGTCCACCTATTTGACGGCCGCGTGGTCGAGGAACAGGAGCTGGCGGCGCTGGAGGCCAGTTCCGGGCAGACGATTTAGACCCGAGGCCATCGTTCCGCCTCGCCGCCGCGCCGTCCGCCCGCGGCCCGACCCAGGAGCGGTCCGCGCGCATCATGATCGAGCTGAACCATATCGAAAAATG
>JAKAUF010000424.1 GCA_021827785.1 Acidobacteriota bacterium
GCCGCGGCCGGCGGCTGGGAGCTGACGGCGGAGGATAGGGCAGCGCTGGCGCCGTTGCTGGCGGCTTAGGGCGGGCGGCGGGGACGGGGACCCGCCACGCGGGGGGCGGCGGGTAGTGTCGCAGGTTTGGTTGGGTGCTACGCCGAAAAACGAAAACCCCGCTCGCCGCGGGGCTCGGGGCCCTCTTGGCTGGCGGCTCAGGTCAAACTCAGCGATGGGCGCGCTCGATTGCCTTGCGCTTGATCCCGATGCCGAGAACAATGGCCGCGCAGCGGCGGTGCTCATCGAATACCCGAGCAGCCGCGTGACAGCGCTCAGGCTGTCGCCCCCAACCAAGAGCCCTACAATGCGGGAGCGGACTGCCGGTGCCAGACAACTTCCATTTGGATTTTACCGGCAGCTTGTGCATCATGTCAACCGTAAAATTTCGGTCTAAAATATGCCATTGCCACGGCCTGGCAATGGCCATAGACTGTGGGCAGTCGGAGCACGGGTGGCGACTCGTGTGCCCTGGCGAGGGAGGAGCTGTGCAACCCTGACGCTCTCCCAAGCGTCTTAAAGGCTAACGGACCCTCCGGGGCAGGAGAGACATATGGGCGAGCAGCGGGTTCAATTGCGCGTCCGGAAGATCGGCGTCGACGAACTGTTGGACCGTATCCAAAGCTATGAGCTGAGGTATGAAGGCCAATTCCGCGAGGGATGGGTTCAGTTCTACCAGCAGTTCTTGGCGGGAGCGCTTGATCCGGAGAACGATGACTTCGCAACTTGGGCCTTCATCTGCGAAGCGGTCTTTCGGAGCGATTTGGCCCAAGCGGGGGGCCCCCCTGGTGATTCCCCTGAGCTCAGCTACACTGAGCCCCAGGCGACTGGGGCTCAACGCTTTTTATGGGGCAGATCGTCAGCGTCGCGGACTATTTCAACAGGGTTGCGCTGGCGCTCGACGCCTGCTGCCACGTTGCGGGCCCGCTGCTCGTTGAGCCGGAGGATCTCGGAACCGGTTGGCTCTGGGACGATGTAATAACGTTCGGCGACCCCAACCTTCAGATGAGGGCTGTTGAGCGAATAATGCTCGACTCTTCCGGCCGTCCACACCGCAGAAACTTCACCTTCGATTTCAGAGAGCGCAACCAGTTGGTATTCAGGTTCGACACCCACGGGCGGCTCGGAGACGTGGACGCGCCGTGCCACCTCCACTATGCAGGCCCCCAAGGGCGGGAGGCCATTATTGAGTGCCGTAACGGCAAGCCTGACTGGCTGGTGCACATCGACTTTCTGGATGCCCTCCGGTACGCGTCCCGGCATATCCAACAGGAGCCCTGCCCGTGGCAATGACCGACAATCGCCGCACGGTGTTCCCGGTCGTCTATTTCGAGGAGGAGGGAAGGGTCAACCTGCCGCGCGTAGTCGGTGTGATCCAGCGCACGATGAAGCGGCGCACAGACCTCCGCACGGCGGTCTTTTTCACCGCGTTTGGCGAGGGGCCAGCTTTGGCGTACGCGCGTCTGAACCGCCTGGAGCCTCAGCCGCAAATAGTCGCCGTTACGTTCCCACCGACCTTTGTAGTGTACCGGGGGGGAGAACCCGTTCGCCCGATCATTGCACCCCGCGTTCGCAAGTTCATGGACGGGGTCGGCATACCAGTGTTAACCGGCCGCCTCCCATGGGATCAAATCGACGGCTGTGGGCAGCACAACGAAGCGGTAGACCTCATAACCCGGGCCCTGTCGGTTTTCGGGGGCAGCATGCCGCTGTGCATCCAAGCCGTGCTTCAGGCCTGCGACATGGGACGCATCGAGGTCGGCCAGCGGGTGATCGGGGCGACCGGGGATTGTGCTGCCGTCATAACAGCGAGCACGACCAAATCGGCGTTCTCCAAACAGGCCGGCCTTGCGGTGAATGAGATTCTCTGCAAGCCCCGCAATCCTACGTTACTTTACGAATGGGCAAAACGACAAAAGGCCGAGAGGGACCAGGGCACGCTGGAGCTACTGAGCGAAAACCGACAGGAAGCGGACGGGCAAGAGATCTAACCCACCACCGGAATTTGACCCCCGGGCGTCCTCCCGCGCCGCGCTGAAAAAGGGCTGAGATCGCCGGGCGCGCCGCCGGCTCGCCCTCCCGTCCCCCGGTGGGTCGCCCGTTCGACGGAACACACCTTCGAGCGCTGGCCCCGTCCTCGGCTTCTCCCGCAGCGATATCCACAATGCACTTGGTGGGCCCGCTAGGATCGTGCGGGCGTTTGGGCCTGCCGCATCTTCGCCCTGGTGCGAAACTGGCCGACGGAGCCGCCCCCGGAAAAAACTGGGCGGCGGGGCGCGTTGACAAGCCCCGCCGGCTCTTCTACTCTTAGAAATTGCCCTGCTGCGTTCCCGAGCAGTTCGTGCGCGCGGGCAAGGGCCGCCCTGGCTAGCGCGGGGCCTCTAGCGGATTCCGCCGTCGGCGGGAGCCGATCGGGAGACAACCAGAGAATGAGCACGTATTTTCCCCGAGCCGCGGAGCTCGGCCAATCTTGGTATGTAGTGGACGCCGAGGGCGTGGTGCTGGGGCGTTTGGCCTCCCGGGTCGCCCGCCTGCTGCGCGGCAAGGACAATCCTCGCTTCACGCCGTTTCTGTCCACCGGCGAGCACGTGGTGGTGATCAACGCCGCCAAGGTCAAGATCACCGGCCAGAAGCTGCAAGACAAGCAGTACCACCGCTTCACCGGCTATCCCGGCGGCCTGCGGACGCAGCAGATGCGGCAGCGCATGGCGGCGCATCCGGAGCGCGTGGTGCAAGACGCGATTGAGGGCATGCTGCCCAAGAACAAGCATGGCAAGCATCTCGCCGAGCATTTGCACGTGTATGCGGGCGCGCAGCATCCGCACGCGGCGCAGAAACCCCAGGCGGCGCGGTTGGTGAAGTCCCGCGCGGCCGCCCAGGAGTCGAAATAACCATGGCCGATTTGGTTCAATACCGCGGCACGGGCCGCCGCAAAACCTCCGTCGCCCGCGTCATCCTCCGCCCCGGCAGCGGCCAAGCCAAGGTGAATGGCCGCGCTTGGGAGGCCTACTTTCCCAGCGACACGCTGCGCGTCGCCGCCCGCCAGCCGCTGCAAACCCTGGAGCTGGGCAGCCAGTTCGATTTGCTGATCCGGGTCAGTGGCGGTGGGATCGCCAGCCAAAGCGGCGCGGTGCGCATGGGCATCGCCCGCGCCTTGCTGGATTACAACGCCGACCTGCGCAGCCGGCTGCGGGCGGAGGGCTTTCTGACCCGCGATTCGCGGATGAAGGAGCGCAAGAAGTACGGGCAAAAGGGCGCGCGCAAGCGGTTCCAGTTCTCCAAGCGGTAGCTTGGCTTATCCATTCAGAGCCCCCGCCGCGGCGGGGGCCGCCCCCGCGGGGGACACAAATCCCGGGCGCCGGGATTGCAAACTTGACGAGGAGGTTGCTTGGCCACCATCACCATGAAAGAGCTGCTCGAAGCGGGGGTTCACTTCGGGCACCAAACCAAGCGCTGGAACCCGAAGATGAAGCCTTACATTTTCGGCGAGCGCAACGGCATCTACATCGTGGACTTGCAGAAGACGCTGAAGCTGTTCAAGGACGCCTCGCGTTTCGTGCAGGAACAAGCCGCCCAGGGCAAAAGCGTGCTGTTCGTCGGCACCAAGCGGCAGGCGCAAGACGCCATCGCGGAGGAAGCCACCCGCTGCCAGATGTTCTACGTCAACCAGCGCTGGCTCGGCGGCCTGCTGACCAACTGGGTGACGATTCAGAAGTCCATCAAGCGCTTCAAGGAAATCGAGGAAATGGCCACCGATGGGCGGTATGAGATGCTGCCCAAGAAGGAAGTCATCAAGCTGGAGCGCGAGCGCAAGCACCTGCAACTGAACCTGGCCGGCATCAAGGACATGCCGGGGCTGCCCAACGTGCTGTTCTGCATTGACTCCAACAAGGAGCAGATCGCCGTCCGCGAGGCGCGCAAGCTGGGCATTCCGGTGGTGGCGGTGGTGGACACCAACTGCGACCCCAGCGAAGTGGATTACGTCATTCCCGGCAACGATGACGCGCTGCGGGCGATTCGCCTGTTCGCGTCGCGAATCGCCGATGCCTGCCTGGAGGGCCGGCAGATGATGGACGCGGCGGGCCAGCCGCTCACCGCGGGCGAACTGAGCGCTCCGGCCGAAGGCGAGGAAGTCGCGCCGGATATCGCCGAGTACGTCGCGCAATACGAAGCCGACCGCAAGTACGGCGGCTATGACGAGGAAAGCGAGTTGGGCGACGCCGCGAAGGATGCAGCCGCTGAAGCGGAGGCCAAGCCGGCCGAAGGCGAAGAGGCCTCCAAGCCCGCGACGGAGGCCAAACCTCCCGCCGCGCAAGACGACGCCAAGCCCGCGGCGGAAGCCTAGCCCGCCGGCGCCGACCAGAGATTGTGCCGTCCATTTTTTTGTTGCCCCATGGAAATCAACGCCGCATTGGTTAAGCAGCTCCGGGATCGCACCGGAGCCCCCCTGATGAACTGCCGCGACGCCCTCGTCGAGGGCGGCGGCGACCTGGCCCAAGCCGAGGTCATCCTGCGCAAGAAGGGCATTGCCGCCGCCGCCAAGAAAGCGGGACGGGCCGCCAACGAAGGCGCGGTGGGCGCCTATATCCACGCCGGCGGGAAGATCGGCGTGCTGGTGGAGATCGCCTGCGAGACCGATTTCGTGGCCCGCACCGCGGATTTTCAAAATCTGCTGCACGACGTGGCGATGCACATCGCGGCGGCCAATCCCCGGTTTCTGTCGCGGGAACAGGTGACGCCGGAGGTGCTGGAGAAGGAGAAGGAGATCTACCGGGCGCAGGTGCAGAGCCTAGGCAAGCCGGCCGCCGTGGTGGAGAAGATCGTCGAGGGCAAGCTGGCCAAATTCTACGAGGAGTTTTGCCTGCTGGACCAGCGCTTCATCAAGGACGACAAGGTCAGCGTGGGCGAATTGGTGGCCGGCCACGTCTCCAAGTTCGGCGAAAACGTCGCCATTCGCCGCTTCGCCCGCTACAAGGTCGGCGAGGAGTCCTAGCGGCCCCAGTCCCATGTCCACGCCCGCCTACCACCGGGTTCTACTCAAGCTTTCCGGCGAGGCTTTGGCCGGGGGCGAGCGTTTTGGCGTGGATCCGGCGCGGATGGGGGACTTGGCGGCGGAGATCGCCGGCGTCCAGAAAATGGGCGTGCAGGTGGCGCTGGTGCTGGGCGGGGGCAATTTTTTCCGCGGCGTGGCGCTCCAGGCGCGGCAAATGGACCGTGTGGCCGCCGATCACATGGGCATGCTGGCCACGGTCATCAACGGTCTGGCCATGCAAGACGCCCTGGAGAGCCACGGCGTGAGCACGCGGCTGATGAGCGCCATCCAAATGCATCAGGTGGCGGAGCCGTTCATCCGCCGCCGCGCCATCCGCCATTTGGAGAAGGGACGGGCGGTGATCTTCGTCGGCGGCACCGGGAATCCCTATTTTTCCACCGACACCGCCGCCGCGCTGCGCGCCATGGAGATCAAGGCGGAGGTCATTCTGAAGGGCACCAAGGTGGACGGCATCTATGACGCCGATCCGGTCAAGGTCGCCGGCGCGCATCGCTTCGAGACGATTGACTACCGGGAGTTCATCTCCCGCAACCTGCGCGTGATGGACATTTCCGCCGTCTCGCTGTGCCAGGACAACCAGCTGCCGGTGATCGTCTTCGATCTGCATCGCGCGGGCAACATCCGCCGCGTGGTCTGCGGCGAAAACGTCGGCTCGCGCATCGCCGCGCCCGCCACGGCCGAAGAAGCGCGCTAATCGCCGCCCGCCGCGCCGCGATCCGCGGCCGGGCCGCCGCGAACGCGGGCGTCCGCCCCACGCCATTCGCTATAATCCACGAGGGGCAGGCATTTTTGCCCGCCCAATCCTGATTGCGAGGTCTTCATGCCTGTCGTCTCCGCCTCCGTGCCGGCCCTGCGCGAACTTTTTCAGAACCTGACCAGCCGCATGGAGAAAGCCGTGGGCGACTTCCGCGCCGCGCTGGCGTCGGTGCGGACCGGCCGCGCCTCCATCCATTTGCTGGACGGCGTACGCGTCGAGTATTACGGAACCGAGATGCCGCTGAACCAGGTGGCGACGGTGCATGCTCCCGACGCGCAACTGATCACCATTCAGCCCTACGACGCCAGCACCCTGGGGGCGATTGAAAAAGCCATCCGCGCCGCCGACCTGGGGCTGAACCCCGCCAATGACGGCAAGCTCATCCGCCTGCCGGTGCCGCCGCTGAATGAGGAACGCCGCAAAGAGCTGGTCAAGCATTTGCACAAGATTCTGGAGGATCACCGCACCGCGATCCGCAACATCCGCCGCGATGGCAACGACGGCGTGAAAAGGCTGAAGGCGGAAAAGAAAATCAGCGAGGACGAGGAGCGGCGGGCGCATGAGGACATCCAGAAGCTGACCGACGCGGAATTGGAGAAGCTGGAGAGCTCCGCGGCGGCGAAGGAG
>JAKAUF010000380.1 GCA_021827785.1 Acidobacteriota bacterium
GACATGTCGCAGGAGGAACACCGCCGCAAGGCCCTGCGCCTGCTGGCGCGGACGCCCACCGTTGTCGCCGCCTTCGCCCGCATCCGCCAAGGCCAGGCGCCGCTGCCGCCCGCCGCGGACCTGGGCATGGCCGCTAACTTCCTGTACATGCTGAACGGCGCCCGGCCCGATGCAACCGCCGCCCGCGCCCTGGACATCGCCCTCATCCTCCACGCCGACCACGAGTTCAACGCCTCCACCTTCGCCGCCCGCGTCACCGCCGCCACGCTCAGCGATCTGTATTCCGCCGTCACTTCCGCCCTGGGTGCGCTCAAGGGCCCGCTGCACGGCGGCGCCAATGAGGCGGTCATCAAGTTTCTGCTGCGCATCGGCGACGCCGATCCGCTGCCCGTGGTGCGGCAAATGATCGCCGAGCACAAGAAGATCTCCGGCTTCGGCCATCGCGTCTACCGCACCGAGGACCCCCGCGCCACCCACCTGCGCCGCATGTCCGAGGAGCTGGGCCGCCGCAGCGGCCACGAGAAGCTGTACCAAACCTCGCGCCGCATCGAGGAGTTCATGAAGACGGAGAAGGGCCTGAACGCCAACGTGGACTTCTACTCCGCCTCCACCTACTACGACCTCGGCATTCCGGTGGATCTCTACACGCCGATCTTCGCCGTCTCCCGCATGAGCGGCTGGACCGCGCATGTGCTGGAGCAATACGCCGACAACCGCCTCATCCGTCCCCGCGCGGAATACTCCGGCCCCAAAGTTCCGCAGACCTACATCCCCCTCGACCAGCGCGGTTAGGCGGAGCGCCGGCGTCCCGCCAGCCGCCCGGGCCGCCAATGGCGCTTGGGGAGCGTTTCGCGGAGCCCGCGCCGATCAGTGATGACCGAGCAGCCCAGCCCGGGAGTCTTGGGCCCTCCGAACTGGCTGGAGGCGCGCCTCGTTCCGCCGTTGACCGTCCTGGAGCGGCCTTTCGCCGCAAGCTGGCGGGCAAGCGCCGGTCCCGGGCGCGAGGTCGCCGGGACGTGCCCCATCACGCGCCCGCCAACCCCCGCGCAATCCGCCGCCCCCGGCATCCCGGGCGCTAGCCCCTTGGCGCTCACAAGAGCCGCGGCAACGAGGCGAGGAAGCAAACCGCCGCCTCCGGATCGGGCAAAAACAGCGGCGCCTGCGTCGGCCCCGCGCCGACGTGGATGCCGAACAAGCCGGCGTCCGCCGCCGCGAACACGTCTTCATCGGTGGCCTGATCGCCCAAGTACAGCGCCAAGTCGCAGTCCAACTCCCGCCGCAGCGCCAGCACCGCGTCGCCTTTGGTTTGCGCCGTGGGCGGGGTCAGTTCGGCGATGCCGGCGCCGGGAACCAGCCGCAGCCCTTGGCGGCGCGCCATGGCCGCGGCAAACGCCGTGACCGCGGCGGCGAACCGCGGCGCGCGGCGGTAATGCAGCGTCAGCGACCAGGGTTTCACTTCCACCTGCGTGCCGGGCCAGGCAGCGGCCTGCCGTTTCGCCTCCGCCGCCAGCGCCGTCCAGTCGGGCGCCGCCGCCGCCGCGCCGGCGCGCTCATTACCGTGCCCGCCCACTAAATGCACCCCCGGCACCGGGCAGCGGGCGCGCAGGTCGGCCAGTGAGCGGCCGGTCACGACCGCCACCGCCGCCCGCGGATGGCGCGCCAGCGCCGCCAGCGCGTCCGCCGCGCCCGGCAGCAGCACCGCCGCGTTCGGGTCGGGCACGATCGCGGAGATCGTGCCGTCGAAATCAGTAGCTACCAGCACGCGCCGGGCCTGGCGCAGCCGCGGCTTCCAGGTCTCCGCCGCCGGCGCGGACCGCGGCGGGGCCTTTCCACCCGCGGGCGCGGGCGCGAGGGGTGAACAGGGCGTTTTGGGCATCGAACTCCCGTTGGTGAATGGCGCGCAAGATGTCGTGCACCCAGGCCCCCACGTCGGCGTTGGCGACGCGCAGCCGCAGCCGCCGCATCCGCTCCCGCCGCTCCGCCTCCGGCATCGCCAGTCCCGCCGCCATGGCGTCGGCGAAGGCGTCGGTGGCGTAGGGGTTGATGAACACCGCTTCGCGCAGCTCGCGCGACGCGCCGGTGAATTCGCTCAGGAACAGCACTCCGTCGTCCCGTCCGGCGGCCACGTACTCCTTGCTCACCAGGTTCATGCCGTCGTGCAGGGAACTGACCACCACGGCGTCGGCGGCGTGGTACCAGTTCCAAATCTTCTCCGGCTCGACGTATTGGTGAATCGCCTGCACCGGCTGCCAGTCCGGCCGGCCGTGCGCCGTATTCACCCGCAGGATCGCCCGGTCCACCGCCGCCGTGTAATCCCGGTAGGCCCGCACGCCGGTGCGGCTGGGCGTGGCGATATGCACGAAGCTGACCGTTTCCTTCAGCTCCGGATGGCGGTCGAACAGGCGGTGGATGGCCCCGATCCGCTCCAAAATCCCCTTCGTGTAATCCATCCGCTCCACGCTCAGCACCAGCTTGCGGTTTTGCGCCCGCTGCCGCCGCAGCCGCGCCGCCGCTTCCCGCGCGTCCGGCTGCTGCACCCGGCGGTGAATGCGCGCGTAATCCACGCTCAGCGGAAACGCCGCCACCGTGGTCAGCCGGTCCTGCGCCATTACGCCGTGGCTTTCCCGTTCCACCCGCACCTGCAACTCCCGGTCCACCGTGTCCAAAAAATTGTTGCAGTGATACAGCAGGTGGAAGCCGAGCAGATCGTTGCCCAGCAGCCCATGCAGCAGTTCCCGCCGCCACGGGCAGACGCGAAACGCCTCCGGGTTCGGCCAGGGAATGTGCCAGAACTGCGCGATCAGCGCCTGCGGCCGCCGCTCCCGGATCATCGCCGGCAGCAGCGCCAGTTGGAAGTCTTGCACGAACACCACCGCCGGATCTTCGCCGATCTCATCCGCCACCGCCTCCGCGAACAGCCCATTGGCGCGCACGTACGCCCGCCACCAGCGCTCCTCGAACCGCGGCTGGTGATAGGCGATATGGCACAGCGGCCACAGCGCGGAGTTGGAAAACCCGGTGTAGAAATCCTCCGTCAGCCGCGGCGGCAGAAATAACCGCCGCAGATGATAGCCGATCTCCTCGGTCTGGCGCACGTGCCCGCGCTCGTCCACGAACTCATGATCGGCGTTGCCGCTGGCGTTGGCGATCCAGGTGCCCTGCGTCGCCTGCATCATCGGTTCCAGCGCCAGCGTCAGCCCGCTCGGCGGCTTCTCCACCGTGACGCCGGCGCCGTCGCGCACATGGGCGAATGGCGCGCGGTTGGAGACAACCACAAACCGCCGGCCCTCGAGCGGAGTCACTTTTTGCAGCAGCGAACTCTTGGGCAGGCTGCGATCTTTTGCGGAGGCCATCGAATCCATGATACGGATGCAATCGCCCAATTGCGAATCCGCTCGCGTTGGCCGCGCCCTCCGCGCCGGGAAAGCACGGTGGAAACGGCCCAATTCCACCGGGCGGTCCGCCCGGGGCCGGCGCGGCCGCGCCGGCGTCCGCGCCCTCGTCCGCGCCCGTGCTAATCAACGGCGGCGCCTACAATCAACGGCGGCGCCTACGCGATCGGAACTTGTTCGACGATTTCCAGCCCGTAGGCGCCCAGCGCCGGCGCCCGGCGCGGATGGTTGGTCAGCAGCCGCAGCCGCCGCACGCCCAGGTCGGCCAGGATCTGCGCGCCGATGCCGATCTGCCGCTGCACCGGCAACTGCGCCGGCGTCCCCGTTGGCTCGGGCTCCCGCTCCAGGGCGCTGGCCGGGTGGCCGTGGGCGTGCGCGCCCCAGGCGGCCAGGTCCAGCCCGCCGGTGTTTTGATGCAAGTACACCAATACCCCTTCCCCCGCCGCGCCGAGCTGCGCCAGCGAGCCCGTCAGGGAGGCGTGGCAGTCGCAGTGGCGGGAGGCGAAGATCGCCCCGGGAAGGCAATGCGCCTGCACGCGCACCAGCACCGGCCGCTCCGCGCACGGCGTCCCGAAGACCAGCGCGCTATGCCGCTCGCCGTTGCCCGCCGCTCCATAGACGAGCAGCCGCGCCGGCCCATACGCCGTCTCCAGCGCCGTCTCCGCCAGCCGCCGCAGCCCCGGCTCATGTTCCCGCCGGTAGCGGATCAGGTCGGCCACGGCGATCAGCGGCAGCTCATGGCGGCGGCAAAACTCCGCCAGCTCCGGCGCCCGCGCCATCGTGCCGTCCTCGTTCATGATTTCGCAGATGACCCCCGCCGGGTACAGCCCCGCCAGCCGCGCCAAATCCACCGCCGCTTCCGTTTGTCCCGCCCGTTCCAGCACGCCCCCCTCGCGCGCCCGCAAGGGGAACACGTGCCCCGGACGGGCGAAATCCTCCGCCCGCGCCGCGGGATCGGCCAACAGCCGAATCGTGTGCGCCCGGTCCGCCGCGCTGATGCCCGTGGTCACGCCCGCGCGCGCGTCCACGCTCTCGCAAAATGCGGTGCCGAAGTTGGAGGTGTTGCGCTCGGTCATCATCGGGATGGCCAGCCCGTCCAGCCGTTCCCCGGTCATGGCCACGCAGATCAAGCCGCGCCCATGCCGCGCCATGAAGTTGATCGTCTCCGGCGTGATGCTGCCGGCGGCGGCGGTCAAATCGCCTTCGTTTTCCCGCTCGGCGTCGTCCACCACCACCACCATGCGGCCGGCGCGCAGCGCGGCGAGGGCGGCGGGAATCGAGTTGGGGTCTTCCGCGGCCGGCGGTGGGGCCATCTCTGGCGCGGAACGCGAGGCGGGCATGGCCTTGATTTTACGCTAGCCGTTCGCGGCGGGCCCGGGGCCCGCGCCCGTGCCGATTATTCGCCGCCCGCGCGCCGCCCCGCACGGGGCGCCAGCGCCTCCAGCCGGTCCCGCAGCAGCGCCGCCATGCGTCCCAGTTCCGCCGCGTGCAGCGCCGCCAGCCGTGCGATCAGCTCCTCGCCCCGCGGCGTCAGCCGCACCTCCACCGCACGCCGGTCCACCACGCCCCGCTGCCGCCGCACCAGACCCTGGCGCTGGGCGCGGGTAATCAGCGCCACCGCGGCATGATGGCTGACCTGCAAGCGCTCGGCCAATTCGCCGACGTGCGCCCAGTCCCGGCCCGGCATGCCCTTGATGGCCAGCAGCAGCTGATGCTGCTGCGGCGACACCCCGGCGCGCCGCGCCTCATGTTCGCTGAAGCGGAGAAACTGCCGCAGGGCGTAACGAAACGCCGCCAACTGTTCGATCTGCGCCCGGCTAATCCGCATCGCAACCTTTGTACCACGCCCTCGCCGTGGCGGCGCCGTCCGCCTATCAGGCCGGGCAGCGCCCTGCGCCTCTCGCCTCGCTTCCTGCCGCGCGGTACAATGTAACCCCCTTCGCCGATGGCTGCCGCGCTGCCCCGTCCATCCTTCACTCCCCGCCGCGGCGGCCCTGCCGCCCTGGCGTTGCTGCTGGCTTTGGCGCTGGGCGCCGCCGGCTGCCGCTGGGTCCATTCCTCTCCCCCCTCCGGCGCCGCCGCCCGTGTCAATGGCCAGGTCATCACCATGGCCGCGCTCAACCGCCGCGTCGCCGCGCAAACCGGCGGCCGCGACCTGCCCCCCGACCAGTTGGCGCAGTTGCAGTTGGCTTTGTTGGCGGAGATGGTGGATCAGCGGGTCGCCCTGCAAGACGCCCGCTCCCTGGGCATCACCGCGCCTGCCGCCGCCATTCAGACCGCCCTGGGTCTTGCCCGCCTGCGCGATCCCCACGCGCCCGCGGACCAACTGCGCAAACGCGTAACCCGGCAATGGGTGCTGGCCCGCTTTTTTGCCCGCGAGATCGGTTCCGTGCAGGTGTCCCCGGCGGAGATCGCCGCCTATTACCACCAGCATCCCGGCGAATTCAGCGTCGCCGAACCGCGCTATCACGTGCGGGAGATTCTGGTGGCCACGCATCCCCGCCCGGGTCGGCGCCTGCCGGGCGCGCCCCACTACACCATGGCTCGGGCCCGCCGCCGCCTGCACGAAATCCGCGCCCAGTTGCACGCAGGCAAGCCCTTCGCCACCGTCGCGCGGGAATATTCGGACAGCGCCGCCACCGCGGAAAGTGGCGGCGATCTGGGCATGATTCCCGAGTCCGCGCTCGCCGCCGATACTCCCGGCGCCTTGCGCCAGGCGCTCCTGCTATTGCAGCCCGGCCAGGTTTCGCCGCCGGTCGCCACCTCCCGCGGCTATTACATCCTGAAGCTGGTCGCCAAGGAGATGCCCGGCAAGGAAAAACTCAGCGACCCCGCCGTCCGCCGCCGCATCGCCGCCCAGCTCCGCATGCAGCGGCAGCAGTTGCTGAAAACCGCGCTCATGACCGTGCTGCGCGACCGCGCCCATGTGCAGAATTACCTCGCCCAGCAGTTGCTCGCCGCCGCCAAGCAGCAGCCCTAAGCCGGCGCTTCCGGGCGCCAGCCGTCCCGG
>JAKAUF010000024.1 GCA_021827785.1 Acidobacteriota bacterium
CGAACAGCTGCCCGGGGTCAGTTCCACCAGCACCAATGCGCCGGGGCGCAACGTGGTGGTGCACGCGGTCATCACGTTCAGCCCCACGCTGCTCGACGAGGCGGCCTTCAACTACAGTTGGGGGGCGATCAACAGCACGCCGACCGGCATCTTCGCCAATGCGGCCGCCTTCACCGGCCTGAACACCAGCGCCTTTCCCTATACCGACCCCTACCATCGCATTCCCGGCATTTCCTTCTCCGGGCTGAGCGGCATCACCGGCGTCGCGATTCCGGTGTCACCGTATTTCGAGCGGAACATTGACAAGAACGTCTATGACAATCTTTCCTGGATCAGCGGGAATCACTCCATCCATACCGGGTTCACCCTGAGCTGGATGACCAAGACGGAGAACGCGGTGAATCCCACCAACGCGGATTTCACCTTCCGGGACACCGGGGCGCCGACCAGCGCCGCGGGCGTGACCACGCCCTACCTGCCGGACTTCGCCAATTTTCTCCTGGGCAACGCTTCGTTTTACAGCCAAGCCAACCGCGACATCGTGCCCGACCTGCATTACCTGAACGCGGAAGTGTACGCGCAGGACGATTGGCGGGCGACGCGCAACTTCACCTTCGATTTTGGCGTGCGGTGGAGCTATTTTCCGACGCCGACCGACTCCACCGGCATCCTCAACAACTTCGACTTTGGCCTCTTCAATCGCGCGCTGGCGCCGGCGATCACGCCGACGGGGGTGTTTCCGAGCGGGACCGTGACGCCGTCGAACTACACCAACGGCATCATCATCGGCGGGGTCAACTCTCCGTATGGCCAACGCGTCAACCCGGACTATGGCGGCGATGTGGCCCCGCGCGTGGGCTTCGCCTGGGATCCATGGGGTGACGGGAAGACGGCGGTGCGCGCCGGTTACGGCCTCTACTTCGACCGCACGCTGAACGGGATTTGGGAGCAAAACGAGTTCACGAACCCGCCGTTCGTCAATTTCGCCTCGGCGGCCAACACCAGCTTTGACGCTCCGGTGCCGGTGGCAGGGCTGTCCCCGGTCAGCCTCCACGCCACCGGCAGCCCGGCGTTCAAGACCCCATATCTCCAGGACTACAGCCTCTCGGTGGAACGGGAGTTGGGATCGAACTCGAGATTGGAACTCGCCTATGTCGGTTCCAAGGGCACGCATCTGCTGGGGATTATTGACCTCAACCAGGTGCCGCTCGCGGCCCGAACCGGGGCGACGGGGTGCGTCGCCGGCGGCAGCGCGACCTGCCCGGAGGAGCAAGCGGTGCGGCCGTACCTCGGCTACGACGCCATCAACACGATCGCCACGTTCTTTAACTCCAATTACAATTCGTTCCAGGTTTCCTACAATCGCGACGTCGCCAGCGGATTGACCTTGGGCGTGGCGTATACCTGGGCGCGGGCGCTCACCGACAACTCCACCGACCGCTCTTCGGCGCCGTACAACACCTACAACTTCCGTAACGACTACGGACCGGCCAGCTTCCAGCGCACGCAGGTGCTGGTCTTCAACTACGTGTGGCTGCTGCCCTTCCTACAGCACGCCCATGGCTGGGTTGGCACGGCGTTTGGCGGCTGGCAGCTGAGCGGCATCACCACCATTGAAAGCGGCTTGCCGCTGACCGTGTTTCAATTCACGGATCCCTTCAACTGCGACGACATCGTCTCCGGCGGAACCGCCTGCCCGGCCGGCACCTATCCCGGCGGCATCGGCATTGACCCGAGCGCGGTGACGCCGCGGCCGGACATCACCGGCCAGCCCAACAATGGGCCGCAAACCGCGCAACAGTGGTTCAATACCAGCGTCTTCACGCCGGCGGTCGGGCATTTCGGCACTTCCGGCCGCGGCGTGGTCTATGGGCCGGGGCTGGACAACTGGGACATCGCGCTCATGAAGAACTTCCGCGTCCATGAGCGCTTCAATCTGCAAATCCGAGGGGAATTCTTCAACGCTTGGAACTTCAGCGAATTTAACGGCGTCTCGACCTTCGTGGGGTCGGCGGGATTCGGCGCGGTCACCTCGGTGTTTCAGCCCCGGACGGTGCAGTTGGCGGCGGAGTTTAGCTTTTAGCAGGCGGGCGGCGCGGGCGCAGTCGGCGACGGGTCGCCGGGCGGCGGCTATTCCGCCGTGCTCTGGACGGCGGGAACGGCGGCGTCCCCGCCGGCGGCCTGGCCGCGGTATTGCAGGCGGTAGAGGCGCCAATAGATGCCGTGCTCGCGCAGCAGTTCCTGGTGGGTGCCTTGTTCCCGCAGCACGCCCTTGTGCAGCACTAAAATCAAATCCGCCCGCTGGATGGTGGATAGGCGATGGGCGATGATGATGCTGGTGCGCCCGGCGACCATGGTGTCGAGGGCGTGCCGGATCTTGAGTTCGGTCTCGGTGTCCACGCTGGAGGTGGCCTCATCGAGGATGAGGAAGGGCGGATTCGGGGCCAGCGCGCGGGCAAAGCTAAGCAGCTGTTTCTGCCCGGTGGAGAGGCCGGCGCCGCGCTCGCGCAGCACGCTGTGAATGCCGTCGGGAAGGGAACGGACATAATCGGCCAAATCGGCTTGTTCCAGCGCTCGCCACACATCGGCATCCGACAACCCGGGCTTGCCCATCCGCACGTTGTCGGCGATCGTCCCACTGGTCAAGTGGGGGTCCTGAAGCACCACCGCGAAACGGCGGCGTAGGGTGGTCACGTCCCATTCGCGGATATCCACGCCGTTCACCAGGATGCGGCCCCGCTGCACGTCGTAAAACCGCAACAGCAGGCTGGTGATGGTGGTTTTGCCGGCGCCGGTATGGCCGACGATGGCTAGCGTCGCACCCGGCTCGACGCTAAAACTTAGGTCCTTCAGCACCCAGTGGTCGCCCTGATACGCGAACCAAACGTGGTCGAACTCGATGCGGCCCACGCCCTCCGCAACGGCGGCGGGCGCGGCGGGACTGGTCAGCGTAACCGGAGTATCCAGCAGCTTGAAAATGCGCTCCGAACCGGCCATGGCGGATTGCAGGACGTTGTACTTGTCGCTCAGGTCCTGAATGGGGCGAAAGAAGCGCTGGGAATATTGAATAAACATCACCACGATGCCGATGGTCAGCGTGTGGTCGAGGACGCGCAGGCCGCCGAACCAAAGGATCATGGCGATGGCGAAGGTGCTGAGGATCTCAACCGCGGGATAGTACACCGCATAGGCGAACACCGCGTCGGTCCAGGCATGGCGGTGCTGATGGTTGATCTCCCGGAACTCCGCAAAGGCATGTTCCTCGCGGTTGAACGCCTGCACCAGCGTGATGCCGCTAATGTGCTCCTGGAGAAAGGTGTTGATACGGGCCACCGCCAGGCGCACGCGGCGATAGCTGTCGCGCACGGCGCGGCGGAAGAACATCGTGCCCAGGGCGATGAGTGGAGTCACCGAAAGGGCGATCAACGCCAGAATCCAGTTGGCGCGGAACATGACCACGATGATGAGCAGCAGCACGAAGCTGTCATCAAAGAACGCCACCAAGGCGTTGGAGATCATGTCGTTGATCGTTTCCACGTCATTGGTGACGCGCGTCACCAGCCTGCCGACCGGATTACGGTCGAAGAACTCCACTGACAGCCGCTGCAAGTGCTGGAACAGGTCGCGGCGCAGATCGAACATCGAATGCTGCCCGACCCATTGCATGGTGTAGGTCTGGACGAAGTCCAAGCCAAAGCCGGCGGCCAGCAAGACCAGATAGAGCACCGCGATGTCGGCGATTCCGCGATAGGCGTTGGCCGGCAGCCAGGTATTCAGGAAGGTGCCGCTGCCCTGGACGTGGCTGGGATCCAGGTAGCGGTCAATGACCACCTTGTTGAGATAGGGACCGGCGACTTGGGTTACGGAGCCGAAAAGGGCCGCCAGGGTGGCCAGCAGGATCTGCGGCCAGTAGCCGCCGACATAGCCCAGCAATCGCCGCATCAGGCGGCCGTCGTAGGCTTTGCCGAGGACTTCTTCTTCCTGTTGCGCGCTGCTCATCGGCGATGGCGGGCCTAGACGGCCGCCAGTTCCTCCTGGAGCAGCTGTTGTTCGTAGAGTTCGGCGTAGAGGCCGCCCTTGCCGATCAGCTCGGTGTGCGTGCCTTGTTCCGCGATGCCGCCCGCTTGCAGCACGACGATCCAATCGGCGTTGCGGATGGTGGAGATGCGATGGCTGACGATCAGCGTGGTGCGGCCCTGGGCAAAAGCCGACAGTCCCTCCAGGATTCGCTCCTCGGTGAGGGTGTCCACGCTGGACAGGGAATCGTCCAGGATCAAGATGCGCGGATCGCGCAGCAGGGCGCGGGCCAGCGCCGTCCGCTGCTTCTGGCCGCCGGAGAGCGTCAGGCCGCGTTCGCCGATCTTGGTGTCGTAGCCCTGGGGAAACGCCGCCACGTCCGCGCCCAAACCCGCGGCATCGGCGGCGGCGACGATCTGCTCCTCGGTCGCGTCCGGAACGCCGAAGGCGATATTGGCACGGAGCGTGTCGCTGAATAAAAACGATTCCTGCGGCACATACCCGATGCTGCGGCGCAGCAGCTCGACCGGGATCCGCGGCGCCGGATGCCCATCCACCAGCAGCATGCCCTCGGGCACGTCGTAAAAGCGGGGCAGCAGGGACATCAGCGTGGATTTGCCGGCGCCGGTGCGGCCCACGAACGCCACCGTCTTGCCGCTGGGGATGTCGAGGTCCAGGTCGCGCAGGATGGCGGGGCCGGCGCCGCCGTCGGCGCTGGGATAGGCGAAGGAGAGATGCCGGAAGGAGATCTGTCCCGAAATGGAGGCGATGCTGCTGTCGGTCCGCGGGCCATCGGCGATGTCGGGCTGGGAACGGAAGATCTGCTGGAGACGCTCCAGCGACGCCGTGCCGCGTTGCACCAGGTTGATCACCCAGCCCATGGCGATCATCGGGAAGGACATCTGCACCATATACGCGTTGAAGGCCACGAAGCCGCCCAGCGTGATCTGGCGCGCCAGCACCGCGCGGCCTCCGAACCACAGCACCAACACGAAGGCCACGCCCAGCAGCGTCTGCAACAGTGGGGTGAACGTTCCGGACAGCCGCACCAGGCGGAGATTCCTCTGGATATAGTCCTGGTTCAGGCGATCGAAGGCGGCGGCCTCCTCGGGTTCACGCGTGAACGCGCGCACCACGCGCAGCCCGGTCAGGTTCTCCTCGACCCGGGTGGCCAGCGAGGAGAACATCGCCTGGATCTTCTCGAAGCGGTCATGAATGCGCTTGCCGAACCATTGCACGCTGAGGATGATCACTGGCGCGGGGAGAAAGGCGATCAGCGTGAGGCGCGCGTCCAGGTTGAGCAGAATGGCCAGCACCACGACGAACTGCACGATGGCGTTGGCCGAATACATGATTCCCGGCCCCAGCATGTTGCGCACGGCGCTGAGGTCGTTGGTGGACCGGGCCATGAGGTCGCCGGTGCGGAAGCGCTGGAAGAAGGACTGCGATAGCTTCTCCAGATGCCACAACAAATCGTTGCGCAGGTCGAACTCGAGATCGCGGGAGGTGGTGATGAGGATCAGCCGCTGCCAATAGGTGAACAGACCGCGCGCCAGGACCGCCAGCACCAGCAGCCCCGCCAGTTCGGCTAGGCTGCCCACCGAGATGCCATGGCTCAGGCCGTCAATGGCGAGTTTCAGAATGTAGGGAATGGAGCTGAAGACCGCGACGTTCAGCACCAGGATGGAAAATCCCAGCACATAGCGCCGGCGATACCGCCGCAGGTACGGGCCAAGAGTGCGGAGCAAGGCGAACGACATACGGCGGCGGGCTGGATCGGGGCGCTTTCCGGCGGGACTATATGGAATTATAACGGCGGATGGCCGCGGGCAGAAACCCCGCCCCTGCGCCGCCGCCACGGCTGGCTCGGCTGAATCGCAATGCGCAGCCGCGCGCGCTCCCTAATGACGCGGCGCAGGTTTGGCGGCGGAGGCGGGAAGCTTGCGCAGAGCCTTGCGGATGTCGTTGGCTTTCTTGCCGTGCGGCGCCCGATGGAGGTATTCCCGCCAATATTGCCGCGCCAGCCGCCAGCGATGCAGCCGCGCGGCGGCCCGCCCCGCGGCGTATAGCGCGGGCGGCCAATGAGGGTAATGGCGCAGGGCCCCTTTCGCGCGGGAGAGAGCGGCCACGTAGTTGTGCTGGATGGAATAGAAATGCGCCACCTTCAGGTCGTGCCGGGCCTGAAGCGGAGAGAAATTGTGGCTCACCCAGGGCTGGCGGCGGGGCGTAAACTGCTGGCCGGGAAGCGCATTCGCGCGCGCCGCCGGGGAAGGGGCGGCGGCCGGCTTGGCTGGCGCCGCTGCCGTTGGCGCGGCCGATTTCGCCGGCGCCGGCGTTGG
>JAKAUF010000134.1 GCA_021827785.1 Acidobacteriota bacterium
GCGCACGGTGTCCTACCGCACCGTCCTGGTTGCCGCCGCGGTCATCATCGTCGTGCTCGGAGTGCTGGCGTACGCCGGATTCTTTCCCGGATTGAGCCGCGCGCTGCATCGGGTTCTGGATGGCGGGTCGCGGCAGGCGGCGGCGCCGCCGGTCGCGGCGGCGCCGCAAGCCCGGTTCATCAACGTCGAAGGCGGCGTGCTGGTCAAACGCGCCGGCAGCGTGGACTTTACCCCCGCCCAGCCCAGCACCGTCTTGCACCAGGGCGACACCGTGCAGACCCAGTCGAATGGCTGGGCGCGCATTCAATTCGGCGACAGCACCAATTACGTGCTCAGCCCGAATTCCCTGATCGTGGTGGAACAGAGCCAATTCACCGCGCATCGTTCCTCGCTGGCGGTGCAGGTCTCATCCGGCCGCGTGGATCTTTCCACCGGGCAGTTCGACGGCCCCGGCTCCAGCTCGCGCGTGCGCTTCGCCAACGCCGCCGCCGCGCTGAAGCAAAATACCCGCGCCGAGGTCGTCAGCCAGAACAACGCCGGCACCCTGACCGTCGTGGCCGGCGCGGCGCGAGTGCGGCGCGGACAACAGACGGTGCGGGTCGGCGCCTTCCAGCGCCTGAACGTCCAGCCCGGACGCGCCATGGCGCTGAGCACCGTCGCCCAGCCGCCGCAGTTGGTGGCGCCGGGCAATCTGGAACCGCTGGTTTCCGCGCATCCGGCGCAGGTGCGCGTGCATTTTCAATGGACGGCGGCGCCCGGCGCGGTTCGCTATGAGTTTCAGCTGTCCCGCTCGCCGCTGATGAGCAATTTGCTGCTGCAACGGCAGCTAACCGGCACCACCACCGTGGTCAGCGGCCTGGCGGCGGGCAACTATTACTGGGACGTGGCCTCGATCGGCAGCCATGGCGCGGTGACGCCGCCGCTGGACGCCAACAAATTCAGCTTGATCGCCTCCCGGGCCGACGGCAAGCTGCCGTTGCGCCTCACCCAGGTGACCGAGATCGCCCCCGGCGTGTTGGAGGTGGACGGGAAAACCGCCCCCGGCGCCAAGGTGCTGGTGAATGACGAAGTCGTGGGGTTGATTCAGTCCGACGGCAGCTTCCAGTACATCACCCCCAATCTGCCGCGCCAGCCGAATTTCGTGCTGACCGTGACCGCCGAGGACAACCAAGGCCGCGTCGCCACGCGCACCCGGCTGGTCAACATTCAGTAAGGCCCGGAGCGGTAAGGTCCCGGGAGGCCGCCCAGGCCGCCGCAACCACCTCGCCCGCGGCTGCGCCGCCCGGCGGCGCGGTAAAATAGCTGCTGCGTGAACGCTCCCGTCAAAGTTGGCTTCATCAGCCTGGGCTGTCCCAAAAACCGCGTGGATTCCGAGGTCATGATGGGTTTGGTGTCCCGTCATGGCTACGCGGTGACGCCGCGGGCCGAAGACGCCGAGATCCTGGTGGTCAATACGTGTAGCTTTATCGAGTCCGCGCGGCAGGAATCGGTGGACGCCATCCTGGAGATGGCGGAGCACAAAAAGCACGGCCGGGCGCGCAAGCTCATCGTCGCCGGCTGCTTGGTCGAGCGGTATCGCCGGCAGATCCAAGCCGAGATCCCGGAAGTGGACGCCGTGGTCGGCACCAACGAACTGGAGGCGATCCTCGCCGCCTGCGCCGGCAGCCTGGCGCCCCCGCCGCCGGCCGGCGCGGCGGTTTTGCCTCCCATTCTGTCCCCGGCGGCGTCGCCGCAAGCGGCGCCGTTGCACCCTAGGCCCACGGCTCCGTACCTCTATGACCACCTCACGCCGCGGCTGCTCAGCACCCCGCCCCACACCGCATATCTGAAGATCGCCGAAGGCTGTGATCACCCCTGTAGTTTTTGCGTCATCCCGCAGTTTCGTGGCGCCTTCCGCAGCCGCCGCTTCGAATCCGTCATCACCGAAGCGCGGCAATTGGCGGCGCGGGGCGCGCGCGAAGCCATTCTGATCGGGCAGGATACGACGTGCTACGGGCAGGACCTGGGCTTGCGGGACGGCTTGGCGGATTTGCTCGCCCGCTTGGCGGAAATCGAGGAACTGGACTGGGTGCGGGCGCTCTATTTTTATCCCAACAAAATTACCCCGCGCCTGCTGGAAACCATCGCCGCCCATCCCCGCCTTTGCAAGTACCTGGACATGCCGTTGCAGCATGCCAGCCCGGCGGTGCTGAAGCGCATGAAGCGCGGCGGCGGCGGCGAAATCTTCCTCAAGCTGCTCGAGCGGATCCGCCAAACCATTCCCGGCGTCAGCCTGCGGACCACGTTCATCGTCGGCTTTCCCGGCGAAACCGAGGCCGATTTCCAGTACCTGATGGACTTCGTTGCCGCCGCGCAGTTCGATTGGCTGGGGGTTTTCGGCTATTCCGATGAGGAGAACAGCCGCTCCCATGCCCTGGATGGCAAGGTGGACGCTCGCACCATCGCCGCGCGCCGGCACCGTCTGATGGCGGCGCAGCGGAAGATCTCCCGGCAACGGCGGCGGGCGATGGTGGGCCGGTGTTTGCCCGTGATGGTCGAGGGGCCGTCGGAGGAAACCGACCTGCTGTGGCAGGGCCGCCTGGAAGGGCAGGCGCCCGAGATTGACGGCAAGGTTTTGATCAACGACTTTGGCGTGGATGCCACGCCGCCGGCGGTAGGGCGATTGGCGTGGGTCGAAATCACCGCCGCGCAGGATTACGATGTGGTGGGCCGTATCGTCGCCGCCGCGCGGCCGGACGCGGCGCCCATGCGCGAGTTGGGCGCCATCGCGGGCGTCCGCGCCTGACGCCGCGCCGCCGGCGCATTTCGGGCGGCCCGAAGGCGGCCTGAGCACGGCTGGGGTAGGCGCGCGGTTGGGGCAGGCGCACGCCCCGCGAGCGGTCGAGATCCGGTTTCCCTTGCGGCGTGGCCGGCTACCGCGCCGCAGGCGAGCGCAACCGCGCCCGCATCAGCCCGTCCTCATTTAGTGCTGATCGTTTCGGTTCACGCTCGCGCCGGTTGGCCGGGGCGCGCGCGCGACCGGAAGATGCCAGCCGTATCGTATTGCGCCGAGCCGGAGACCGAAACACAGCACGGCGCCGGCGATAACCACCGGCGGAGACGGCAGATGCAGTACGTGGCCCGCCGCCACCACGGCGGCGGCGGCAAGCGCCGCGACGGCATATAGGTCGGCGCGCAACACGATGGGGATTTCGGTCACAAGGATATCCCGAACCATTCCGCCGCCAATGCCGGTCACCATTCCGAGGAGGGCCGCCATCACCGGATTCAGCCCATGGGCCAGCGCCGTCTGCGTGCCGACGACCGCGAAAAGCGCCAGGCCGGCGGCATCGAACAGCAGCACGGAGCTCCACATGCGATCCAGGACCGGCGCCCAAAAAAAGGCCGCCAAACCGGCGAGGAGGGAGACCGCGAGATAGCGCCAGTCGCGCATTGCGGCGGGCGGAACCACGCCGATCAGCACGTCGCGCGTCATGCCGCCGGCGTTGCCCACGGCAACCGCCAGTACGAGAACGCCGAAGAGATCGAGCCGGCGTTTGACCCCCGCCACCCCCCCGCTGAGCGCAAAAACCAGCGTACCGCCGAGATCGAGCGCGGCGAGGAACGTGCCGACGGCGATGTGCTCCTTGAATACCATTAGGCTCTCTAGGATAGCCATGCTTGCGCCGCGACGACCAAGGCTTCCACGCCTGCCTCCAGCGTTGGGTGGACCACGGGCGCGAAATGCGGGCTGTGATTGGTGGGGAGATCGGCAACGCCGCCCGCCGCTTTGGCCGCCGCGTATGCCGCCGGATCGGTGCCGCCGACAAACCAGAACACCGACGGCACGCCCCACTCGGCTCCGAACGAGCCGAAGTCCTCGCTGGCCGTCGTCGGTTGGCCTGCCTGTACGCGGCCCGCGGGAAAATACCGGCGAAACGCGTCGCCGACGCGCTGCGCCGACTCCGGGTCGTTCTTGACCAGCGGATAGTGATCGAGCGGGGTGATCTCCGGCGGCCTAGGAGCGCCCGAGGCCGCGGCTTCCGCATGGACAATCCGCGTGATTGCGGCGAGCACGCGGTCGCGAACGCCGTCGTCGAAGGTTCGCACGTTCAGCTTGATGGTTGCCTCATCGGGGATGACATTTTCCTTGGCGCCAGCCTGGAGCGCGCCGATGGTGACCACGACGGCGTCGGTAGGCGCGACTTCGCGGGAGACGATGGTTTGCAGACGGAGGACGGTCGCGGCCGCCATCACGGCGGAATCAATGCTCGCCTGCGGCATGGATCCGTGGGCGCCCCTTCCGAACATGCGGATCTGGAGGCTGTCGCCGGCGGAGGTGACGACCCCGGGGCGCAAGCTCAACACGCCAGCGGGTCCCACCATCACGTGTTGTCCGAGCACGACATTCGGCTTGGGAAAGCGCTGGAACAGTCCATCGTCAATCATGGCCCGGGCGCCCTCCGCCGTCTCCTCCGCCGGCTGAAAGACGGGCATTAGCGTGCCGCGCCACGCGTCCCGGGCTCGGGCGAACAGGGCGGCCGCGCCGATCAGCCATGTCACGTGCATGTCATGGCCGCAAGCGTGCATCACGGGCACGGTTTTCCCTCCGTCGGCCGCGGTGGCGCTGCTCGCGTAGGGCAATCCGGTCGCTTCCTGCACCGGCAGCGCGTCCATGTCGGCGCGCAGCATGATGGTCGGGCCGGCGCCATTCGCCAGCAGACCCACAACGCCCGTCTTCCCGACTCCCGTGGCGACTTCATAGCCCGTCGCGCGCAGATGATCCGCCGCTATGCGGGCGGTGCGGATCTCCTGGAGGGACAGCTCGGGATGCGCGTGAATATCCTTGTAGATTGACTCCAGCTCAGGCAGGCCGCTGAGATTTGCCAGTACCGCCGCCGAGCGCTTCCGCGTTTCATCTTCCATGTGCGACACCTCGCAGCACCGGTCAGCCGATGATGCCCTGGTTTTACTTCGGACAAAGGATGCGGATGCGGAAGAACGTTGGCGGCGTCGCCGCGGCATTGGCGCCGAATACCGCCCGCTACCGCGCCGCCTCCTCCGCGCTTTGCGCGACCGCGGCGATGCGGATTTCCGGCGCCAGGCGTTCGACGTCCTCGCGGCGCACGTCGGCGCATTCCTTGGTCAAGACATTGGCGGCGCCACAGGCGGCGGCCAGGCGCAGGCATTCGGCAAAGTCCCAGCCGCGCGCCAAGCCGACGGCAAATCCCCCAACGGTCGCATCGCCGCTGCCCACCGAATTGACCCGTTTCAGCGGCGGCGACTGGGCGCGGTACACGGTTTCGCCGTCCGTGGCGTACAAGCCGTGTTCGCCGTCGCTGATCATGGGACGGGCAACACCCGCGGCTTGCAGATCCCGCAGCGCGGCGGCGAAATCTTCGGGCGTGTCCAAGCGGCGGCCGAGGAGCTGTTCGGCCTCGCGGCGATTGGGCTTGATCAGGTACGGTCGCGGACGGCTGCCGCCCGCTTGCGCCGGCTGCATCACCGCCCGCAGCCACTGCCGGCTGGTGTCCAGCAGCACCGGACAGGCCGACCCGCAATCGGCCAGCAATAGCTGGTAAATATCGCCGGGGCAGCCCGGCGGCACGCTGCCCGCCAGCACCACCGCGCTGGCCCTCGCCGCCAAGCCCCGCAGCCGGGTGCGCAGTTCGGCAATGGCTTCGGCGGTGACCTCCGCCCCGGGCTCGCAAACCTCCGTTTCCGTGCCGTCGCTTTCCACCAGCACAAAAGCCGTGCGCGTGGGTCCTGCCACCGTCACCGGCTCCGCCAACAGGCCCTCCCGGGCGATTTCACGCAACAGGTAATCGCCTGTGTAACCGCCGAAGAAGCCCAGCACCGTGACCGGCTCGCCCAACGCGTGCATGACCCCGGCGCCGTTGACGCCCTTGCCCCCGGCGGAGGTCACCACCTCGCCGGCGGTTTGGTGGCCCCCGCGCTGCAAGGTTTCCAGCCGCAGATATTTGTCCACCGCCGGGTTCAGTGAAACCGCGCAGATCACAGTAATCATTGTGCCCCGCCTTGGGCCGGCGCCGCCGCGTTCGCGCCGAAGTCTTTCGCCATCGAACCCCGTCCGTCACTGGACATCAGGCCAACGTCAATAGTCCCTCTCGGGGCGCGGCGCCCTCGGCTGCGAGGCCCAAGGCGCGCGAGGTGAAGCCGCGGCGGCGTTTATGCGCCTGGCGGCCCGCTCGCGTGCCGGATGGTCGGCGGGCGGCGCCCTCCGCGCCGCCGCTTTCCTCCGTTACTGCTTTCCGCCACAATGGCCGGGTATGACTTCCGGGCAGAATGGGGAATTGCTGGACGCGGCCTACGCCTTGCCGCCGGACGCGGTGAGAG
>JAKAUF010000150.1 GCA_021827785.1 Acidobacteriota bacterium
TCACAGTGACGCAAGCATTTTTTGCCGGTCCCAAACGCGATTTTCTGGTCGGCCCGAGGGGTTTCGCGTTCGGTTATCCAGGCGGCTGGTCGGGGAAGACGGCCCGCGGCCTCGTCACCATCGCTTCGGCCGCACTGCTCTCGGGGCGCCGCGCGGTCCTGCTGATGGATCTGGCCGGCGGGCGCGGCGGCCCCGCCATCCAGAGCTGGCTCTGGCGCACCGCCGATGGCGGCGACAGCTGGCCGGCGATTCGTTTCACCACGCTGGACCCCGAATACGTTGCGGCGGCGGACGGCCGGTACCTTCTCGTCGGTGCTGCCAATGGCGCCGATGCCACGCTGATCACGTCCGTCCGCGGCGGGCAGTGGCATCCAATCGCCGGCGTCGAACGCACGGGTCATGACTGCAACGCCGAGGGCTGCCGGGACGGCGGCTGGCGGCCATTCGCGAAAATCTCCTCGTTCACGCGGCCCTGGGTCTACCCGGCACCGCGGGATCGGCGTCTGTTCACCGCCTGGGCAGCGGTTCCGGACGTCATCTGCGACGTCGGCGGCAGCCTGCGCTGCGTTTTGACCGGCGCCCGGAAGGCGGACCCGCCAGCCCGGCGCCGGGAAACGGGCGGTCGAGGCGGCGACGTCCGTGCCGCACGATGCGTCCGTTGTCCGCAGTCCGCATATCCGCAAGCGGCGCGGGCGAACCGCGTCCAGGGGCCGGTGCTCCTGGATGCGCTGATCGGGAAGCACGGCCGGCTGCGTCAGTTGGCGCTGGCCGCCGCACCCGACGCGGCGCTGGCGACGGCGGCGATGCGGACGGTGGCGCGGTGGCGTTACAGCCCGACGCTGCTGAACGGCCGGCCGGTTGAAGTCAGAACCGAGATCGCCGTCAACTTTCGCCTCACGCGGTAGGGCGCGGCGTCCGGCGCCCGCGCCGCGCCAATCGCCGAACTTGCCGGGCGGGTTTTAGCTGCGCAGCAGCTTGGCGAAAGTGTTGGCGTCCAGGCTGGCGCCGCCGACCAGGCCGCCGTCAATGTCGGGCTGGGCCAGCAGGCCGGTCAAGTTGTCGGGCTTGACGCTGCCGCCATACAGGATGCGCAGGTGATGAGCGACTTCGCCGCCGCCCAACTGGTGCGCCAAGCCGCGCAGCACGGCATGGGCTTGCTGGGCCATTTCCGGAGTGGCGGTGCGTCCCGTGCCGATCGCCCATACCGGTTCATAGGCCAGGACGCAATGGAGCATTTCCTCCGAGCTGAATCCATGGAACCCACGCTCGAACTGGCGGGTCAATACCGCCTCGGTCTGGCCGGCTTCGCGCTCGGCCAGGGTTTCGCCGACGCAAACCAGAGCGACCAAGCCGGCATCCAGGGCGGCGCGGATGCGCCGATTCACCGACTCATCGGTTTCGCCGAAGAATTGCCGCCGCTCGGAGTGCCCGATAATCACGTAACCGCAACCGGCCGCGGCCAACATCGGCGCCGACACCTCGCCGGTAAAGGCGCCACTGGCGCGCCAATCGCAGTTCTGGCCGGCGATGGCGAAATCGGGCAGATCCCGCGCCGCCTCGACCGCCGCCGCAATGGCGGTAAATGGCGGGGCGACCACGGCGAAATGGCGCGGCTCATTACCCAGCGCTTGAATTAGCTCGGCGAAGAAGGCGCCGGCGTCGGCGCCGGTTTTGTGCATCTTCCAGTTGGCGGCGATAATGGGCCGGCGGTGATGGCGGTCGCGCGAAGGCATCAGCGGGCGCCTCCCTTGGGCTCGTGGCCGGCATTGGTTAGGGCGGTCACGCCCGGCAGCGGCACCCCGGCCAGAAACTCCAGCGAGGCGCCGCCGCCGGTGGAGATGTGCGTGATTTGGCTGGTGACGCCGGCGGCCTCGATGGCCGCGACGGAATCGCCACCGCCGGCGATGGAGGTCGCTCCCTGGCGGCTGGCTTCCGCCACCGCCCGGGCGATGGCGACGGTTCCCTGATCGAAGGGCGGGATCTCAAAGACCCCCATCGGGCCGTTCCAAACGATGGTTTTCGCCCGCGCGATCTCGGCGGCGTAGAGCTCCCGCGTCTTGGGGCCGATATCCAGCGCCTTCTGCCCCGCGGGAATGGCGCTGACGGTTTGGTGCGCCGCGCCGCGTTCCAGCTGGGCGGCGACTACGTGGTCCACCGGCAGCAACAGGCGAAATTTGTGCTTGCCCGCGTCGCTCCGGGCCAAGATGCCGCGGGCGAAGTCGAACTTGTCCGGCTCGCAGAGGGAGGCGCCGACCGTTTGGCCTTGCGCCGCGAGAAAGGTATACGCCATGCCGCCGCCGACGAGGATGACGTCGGCGTGGTGGGCCAAGCTCTCCATGACCGGCAGCTTGTCCGCCACCTTGGCGCCGCCGAGGATGACCACGAAGGGATGCCGGGGATTTCCCAAGGCATCACCCAAATAACGCAATTCCCGTTCCATGAGGAATCCGGCGGCGGCGGGATGCAGAAACTGCGTGACGCCGACCGTCGAGGCGTGGGCGCGATGCGCGCTGCCAAAGGCGTCGTTGACATAGACCTCCGCCAGGCTGGCCAACTCGCGGGCAAAACCCGCATCGTTCGCTTCTTCCTGCGGCTGAAAGCGGAGATTCTCCAGGAGCAGCACGTGGCCCGGTTCCAGGGCCTGCGCCATTTCGCGCGCCTGCATGCCCACGGTTTCGGGACAAAAACCGACTTGCGCATCGCCGCCCAGCCGCTCGTTCAGCAGCACCCGCAGGCGCTCAGCCACCGGCCGGAGCGTATACGCGGAATCCGGCTTCCCCTTGGGACGTCCCAGGTGCGAACAGAGGATGGGCTTTGCCTGCTGTTGGATCAGATATTGCAGGGTGGGAAGGGTGGCGCGGATGCGGGTGTCGTCGGCGACGCCACCGTGGTCCAAGGGCACATTGAAATCCACCCGGACCAGCACGCGGCGCTGGGCGACGGGGATATCACGAAGGGTGAGTTTGGCCATGACGGTAAAGCTTAGTTTGGCACGCCAACCCGCGGCGGGAGGCGGTGATGAACGGTGGGCCGGGTCACCTTGGGCCGGGTCACCGATTTCTGGTCCTTGGGGTAATTGATTTTGAGTATGGGCGGAGGGCCCCACGGCGAATAGAATGTGGGGCGGACCATGAATACTTGGGAATTTGCCCGCCGCCGGTGGTTCTGGGTGATTTTAGCGGCCGCCGCGCTGACGGCGACCTATACCATTTCGTTTCCCTCGTCCACGCTGGTCTTCGTCGCCGCCGTTTTCGCGCACACCTTGCTGGGTCTGGGCGTGATCGTCTGGGGCGTGTCCGCCTGGCGGCGCTGGCGGCGCGAGGGCGGCGGCGGCAGACTCGCCGCGGGCTTCTGGTGGCTATTGTCGATTTGCGCCGGTTTTGGCCTGTTCCTATTGGCCCGCGGCAACACGACCAACCATCTGACCGAACGCTGGCTGCATGCCGGTTTTGGCGCCGCCGCTTTGGTGGTGCTCGCGGTCTGGGCCTGGCGCCGCGCAGGCGCAGCGCAGGCGCGAATTCGCCCGGCGTGGATCTGGACCACGCTGGCTGCGATCGTCATCTTGGTTCCCGGCGTCGCCATTCCGTGGCGCCGCACCCATCCCAACCCCTACTACATCATCACCAATCCCAAATACGACTTCACCACCGCCATTGCCGAGGACGGCGGGAAAAAGAGCCCCTACTTTCCCGGCCTGATCCACACGATCTCGTCCAAAGGCCTGCACGACGTGCCGCTGCCGGAGAATTTTTTCCTGGCGTCGAAGAGCTGCAAGCAATGCCACGCGCAAATCTACCGCGAATGGAAGAGTTCGATGCACCATTTCTCTTCCTTCAACAACCAGTATTACCGGCAGGCGATCGTCTATATGCAAAACGTGGACCAGGGCACGGTGCAAAGCCGCTTTTGCGCCGGCTGCCACGATCCCGCGGTGCTGCTAACCGGGCGGTGGAAAACCCCGATCATCCAGCAGATCCATACGCCGGCGGCGCAAGCCGGGCTGGGCTGCTTCAGTTGCCACTCCATCGTGCACGTCAGCGACACCTTGGGCGACAACGCCTTCACCATTGCCGACCCGCCGCTGGACAAACTGGTAGAGAGTAAAAATCCCCTGGTGCACCTGGCCTATGAGGCGGCGATTTATTTGGAGCCGGCGCCGCATGACCGGACGCTGTTCAAGCCGTTTCTCGACCAACAAACCGGCATGTTCTGCTCCGCCTGCCACAAGATTCATCTGGATCACGCCGACAATGATTACCGCTGGGAACGCGGTTTCGACGAATATGACGCCTGGCAGGGCAGCGGCGTCAGTGGGTTCGGGGCGCGGTCGTTCTACTATCCACCCCATCCGGAAAACTGCGCCACCTGCCATATGCCGCGGGTGCGCTCCAACGACCCCGCCGCGATCGGCGGGTTTATCCGTTCCCACCGCTTCTTCGCCGCCAATACCGCCGTCGCCAACGCCAATCTGGACGCCAAGCAGCTGCACGACGAAGAGCACATGCTCCAAGGCGCGGTGAAGACCGATATCTTCGCCATCAGCCAGGAAACCGGCGCCACCCGCGTGCGGAGCGCGGCCGCCAACCAGCTGCAGGAATCCACGCAATTTGCCCAAGGCGAGGAGAGCGGCACCTTCGGCGCCGCGCCGGGCTTGGAGCGCGCCGGGGGAAGGCTGCGGGCCATCGCCCCGCTGAATGAGGTCCAGCCGACGGTGCGGCCGGGCACGACCATCCGCGTGGACGTGGTCAACCGTAACCTGCGGGTGGGCCATTTTTTCCCAGGTGGCACGATTGACGCCGAGGAATGCTGGCTGGAGCTGAAGGCCACCGACGGCCACGGGCACGTCTTCTACTGGAGCGGCGGCCTCAAGCCGGATGGCGCGGTGGACCCGACGGCGCAGTTTTACAAGTCGGTGCTGATTGACATTCACGGCAACATCATCAACAAGCGCAATCAGTACGCCGCCCGCACGGTGGCCTATGTCCACACCATTCCGCCGGGCTCCGCGGCGGTGGTGCATTACCTGATTCCCATTCCGCCGGGAATCGCCGGGCCGATTACCCTCACCGCCAAGCTCAACTACCGGAAGTTCAGCGGCCAGTACAACAGATTCGCGTATGCGATGCAGTTGCATCCGGGCAAGTTCGGCCTTTTGTTCGACGACCGGCCGATGACCTACAACGCCTCCACGGCGGATGTTTCGGGCAAAATCAAGCAGATCCCGATGGAGCCCATCGTGACCCTCAGCCAGTCGCGGGTGGTGCTGCGGTTGGGGCGGCGCACCGCCGCTCACGCGCCCGGCGGCCGCAGTTTCGCCGACACCATCCGCTGGAACGATTACGGCATCGGCCTGTTGTTGCAGGGCGACCTGACGGGCGCGGAAGCGGCCTTTCGGCAGGTGACGCGGATTGCGCCCAGCTACGCCGACGGCTGGCTGAACGTTGGCCGCACGCTCGTACAGGAAGGGGAAACGCAAGCCGCACTGCCCTACGTGCAGCATGCGTTGCGCTTGTCGCCGGGGCTGCCCCGCGCGCTATATTTCCGCGCGCTGATCGAGAAGGCGGCAGGGCGCTATCCCGCGGCGCTGCGGGATCTGCGCCGGGTGCTCATGGCCTATCCTCAGGACCGCGTGGTGCTGGACCAAGCGGGCCGGCTGCTATTTTTGCAGAAGCGGTTCCGCGCTGCCATTCCCATGTTCCTGCGCG
The DNA here is from genome assembly GCA_021827785.1 of Acidobacteriota bacterium. Classification (GTDB taxonomy): domain Bacteria; phylum Acidobacteriota; class Terriglobia; order Terriglobales; family SCQP01; genus JAKAUF01. The sequence continues at coordinate 5,706 of JAKAUF010000150.1, forward strand.
CCACCGCCATTGATCCAGAAAATATCTTCGCGCACTATAATTTGATGCTTTGCTACCGCGGCGCCGGCGAAATGGCCAAGTCGCGGCGGGAAGAAAAACTCTATGAGCGCTTCAAGCTGGACGAAAGCTCCCAGGCCTACCTGGGTCCGTTCCTACGCCGCCATCCCAATATCAACCGTGAGCGTCAGCCGGTGCATGACCAGCCGAACGGACTGCTTGCGGGGCCGCTCACCTCGGTGGCGGCGTATCAGGCGCGGCAGCGGAGGCGCTTCATGCGCTTGCGCGCGGCTTGGAATGCCAGGCACGGCACGGCCGGCAGGTGAGGCGGCGAAGCATGCGGAATGATTTCCACGTCTCGGCGGCGCGGCCGAAGCGTGTGCTCCGGCTAGCGGCGGTGGCGGCGACGCTGGCGCTGGCCTTGGTGCTAGCCGGCTGCCATCAACATTCCGCCCCGGCGGCGGCCGCGGCGCCACCGGCCGCGACTCCCGCCGCCGCGCCAGCGGGCGCGCCCGCCGCCGCGCCGCACCATGCGCCGCTGCGCTTCGTGGACGTGACGCGCCGCGCCGGCATTTCCTTTGAGCACAACACCGGTGCCTACGGCGCCAAATATCTGCCCGAGACGCTGGGCT
>JAKAUF010000015.1 GCA_021827785.1 Acidobacteriota bacterium
GGACGCGTTGCAGCAATCCGGAGGCAACCAGAGCCGCGCCGCGCGGCTGCTGGACACCACGCGCGACACCATCCGCTATGCGGTCAAGAAGCACCGGCTGACGTCTTCCACGGTCACGGACTAGGCCATTTCGGCAGCCCAGGCGCGCCTAGGGGAGTTCCGGCGCCGGCTCTTCGGCGCGCATTTCGTCCCGGTCTCCCGCCGCGTTCAGCGCCGCCAGGATGTCGGTTTGGCTGAGGATGCCTTGGAGCGCGCCAGCCGGGGAGACGATCACCAGCAGATGCTTTTCGTGCGCCATGAGCAGCCGCAGCGCATCCTGGAGCGTGCTGTCCGGATCCACCTGCGTCCAGGACGGGTTCATCACCGCGCGCACCCGCGTCGTGCTCCATTGTCCCGGCATGACCCGGCTCAAGGCGGACAACGTCAGCGTGCCGACCACGCGCCCGTTGTCCAGCACCGGATACGCGGCGTGCGGATCCTGACGGGGCGTGGCCTCCGCCCATTGCGCCAGCGTCCAGTCCGCGCCAGCGGCGGTGATGTGGCGGCGCATGACGTCGCGGACGCGGATCTTGGTCAGCTCCTCGACGGTGACGCCTTCATGCAGCCGCTGGTCGCCGGAGGCCGAGGCCTGCCCGGAGATGGCGTAGGCCACCGCCGCGCCGATCAGGACGGGAATGATGTAGGCGTGGCCGCCGGTGGCCTCGGCGACGAACACCACCGCCGTCAGCGGCGTTTTGTAGCCGGCGGCGATGAACGCCGCCATGCCCACGGCGGCGAACAGGTTCAGCGCGCCGGTGTGCACCACGCTCTGGGCGAAAGCCGTGCCCAGCGCCCCGCCGGTCAAAAACAGCGGCACGAACATGGCGCTGACCCCGCCCACGCCCAGCGAAAACAGCGTCGCCAAGAGCTTCAGCACGGCGAAGGCGACCAGTTCGAGCGAGGTGTGAGCGTGCTGCAAGATGAGCGGCACCGCTTCGTAGTTCGGTCCCAAGGGCACCAAATGACCGGGGAAGAGCAGCAGGAACGCCCAGCCGCAGAGCCCCGTCAGCACGCCGCCCACGGTCATCTTCAGCCAGTGCGGCGCCCGGTGCCGCACCACGAACTCCCGCAGGTGGCGGAAGGTGATGGTGAAGGGCATGGTGATCAGCCCGCAGCCGGCTCCCAGCAGCGCCGCCCACAGCAGGTCCTGGCGGGTGTAGGTGTGGCTGGCGGCGAAGTTGAACAGCGGCTGGGCGCCCATGAATGACGCCAGGGTGGCGAAGGCGGTGACCGAGGCCAGCAGCGCGGGCATCAGCGCCTCATGCGCCATGTCGTCCTTGTACGGCATCTCCAGGGCGAAGATGACACCGGTCAGCGGGGCGCGGAAGACCGCCGACATGCCCGCCGCCGCGCCGCTGATCAGCAGAATGCGGCGGTCCCGCGGCTCCAGTTTGACCCCCATGCGGCGGAACCGCCCCCACAGCCAGGAGCCGATCGCGCCGCCGCCATAGATGCTGGGCCCTTCCAGGGCGGCGCTGCCTCCCGAGCCCACCGTGGCGACCGCGGCCAGCAGCTTGGGGACAAAGCCGCGCATGCGGATGGCCGCCTGGCGCTCGTGATAACTGACGATGATTTCCTCGGTGGAGTGCTCATTGGGATTGGCCGTGAAATATTGCATCAGCAGTCCGGCGACCAGAAAGCCGGCGGCCAGGCCCGGGATGATAGCCATGGGATGGGCGATGTACAGGCGCAGCAGCGGCGGCCAGATCCATTGCAAGATGACCTTGACCAGCAGCGTGGTCAGCAAGCCAACGATGCCGCCCATGACCGGCGCGATGATGATCCATTTGTGCAGGTCGCGGGAATAGGTCGCCGCCAAATCCCGGTGCACCAGGAAGCGGTAGCGGCGCAGGATCGGGTACCGCCATAGCCCGCTGGGCTGGATCGCGTCGTGATGTATTTCCGGCGATGAGTTCATGGCTCGGCGCGGCCCGAGCGCCTGCCCAACTCTGCGCGCCTCGGGCCACTAGACTTCTATTGTACCGGGGGGCGGCCCCGCGGCCGGTTGCGGGGCCCGCGCCTCGCCAATCGAAAAACCCAACGGCGTGAGGTAATTTCGCTAAACGGCCCGCGCCGCCAGCCGCGCGAACACCGCCGCCGGCGCCAACTCCGGCGCCTGCAGCCCCTCGGCGCGGACCATCACCGTCTGCTCCAGCGCGAATTGCCCGCGCAGGACCGCATGGCTGACGGTGTCGGTGAAGCACAGCCAGGCCGAGCCGGGAGGAAACTCCCAAGTCGGATGCGCCGCCGACTGGAACTCCCGGTTGGCCTTGAGCCAGTGATGAAACGCCAGCATGAAGCGGTCGTACGCCGGCCGGGGATGGCCCAGCTCCCCAAGGCGCTGCCCCAGGCTGGGGTGCAGCGCCCGCGGCAGCAAGCCGCTGCCGACGGCATACTGCTCCGCCAATGCCGGAAACGGCGGCCCCGTGCGCCACACGCGCGGCGCGGCGGGATTGATATTGACAAAGAACCGCAGAATCCGCCTGCCGTGCGTGGGCCGGGACGGAAACGAGTCCACATGCAAGAGATCGTTGCGGGACCGCTCGGCGAGCTTGCGTCCCTGTTCCTCGATGCCGCGGAAGCTAGCGAAGTCGGGGTCCATGCGGTAGGGCGGCAGCAACTGCGCCAGCAACTGGAGCGCCGATTGCGAGAACCGGCGCATCACGGCGCGCATGCGCTGGCCGTCCCCGCCGGCGTAACCGGTCACGCGGTCCGGCGCCGCCTTGTACGCAATGTTCTTGTGGTGCGGCCCGCTGGCTTGTTTCTGCCGCAATAGGAAGGCCACGTCGTCCGCCGACAGCGCCAGCGGCGAAGCGGGAAAATACAGGATCTCGCCCGCCTCCAGCGCCTGGCACAACGCTCGCCCTTCGGCCTGCCGCCGGTCCGGAGCCCAGGCCAAAAAGCCTGCATCCACGGTCCGCAATGGCATGGCCATAACGCTAGCACAGGGTTGCCGGCTAAGCTGCCGGTAACTGTCCTTCGGGCCGGGTGATCGGGGTGCAATTCTAGTCAACCAAGCGGCGGCGATTGCATGGTGGCGCGGCGTACAATCAACCCAACTTGTCACCGCGGCAGCCAATTCGGATTCGCTGCGCGTTCGCCCGCGCTGGATTGGCGGCGCTGCTGCTCGCGGCGGCTGGCGCCGCAGCGGCGCCTGCACCGCTGCGCACGGTGGCCGCCATCCGCCGCCTGCTGCCGGCGGCCGCGGCGCGCCATCTGCCGGCGCGGATCACGGGCGTGGTGACCTATTTCGGCCGTATCACCGGCCGGGAGGGGGCGCCCCCGGCGCTGTACGTGCAGGACGCCACCGGCGGCATCTATGTGGATCTGCAAACCCTGCATCCGCCATTGCGGGCCGGGGACCGGGTGCGCGTGATCGGGCATACCGGCGCCGGTGACGTGGCGCCGATTCTGGTTGCGCGCCAGGTGCGCCTGCTGGGGGTTGGCCGCTTGCCCGCGGCGCGAGCGGAGAATCTTCGCCAAGCCGAAACCGGCTTCGATGATGCGCAGCGGATCCTAGTCCGCGGGGTGATCCAAGCCCAGCGCTTTACCCCCAAGGGCCTGCGCCTCACCCTCAAGGAAAACTTGGCGCGCCTGGTTGCCCGGCTGCCGATCACGCCGGCGGATCACCCGCCGGAGTGGGTGGATGCCGGGGTTCGCGTCACCGGCGTTCTCGCCCATGTGATGACTCCCAGCCACCCCGCACGCGTCGAACTATTCGTGCCTTCCATCGCCGCCGTGCAGGTGGTTCAACCGCCGCCGGCTCATCCCTTCCATCTGCCGCGGCAAAGGATCTCCGCCTTGCTGCGCTACACGGCGTGGGGCGTGTTCCCGCATCGCGTGCGGGTACAAGGGGTGGTAACCGCCGTCAGTGCGGCCGGCTTCGCCCTGCAAGACGCCACCGGCGGCGCTTGGCTGCAATGGGCGGCCGGCCGCGTTCCCGCCGGGCGGTTGCGCCTCGGCGAGCGCGTGACCGCGGTGGGTTTTCCCACTGTCAGCGAAGGCGGAGTCGTGCTCGACGATGTGCTGGTCCAAGCGCTCGGCTTGGGCCCGCCGCCGCGGCCGGGGCGGTTGCCACGTACGGCGGCGGCGGCGCAGCGGGTCAATGGCCGGCTGGAGTTTGCCGTCGCGCGGCTGCGTCAGGTGGTGATCACCCCGCCGGACGGTCCAACCCAAGAGATCAGTCTCTATTTGTCCCGCGGGGGAGCGCCGTTGCAAGCCGTCCTTTATGGATCCGAGGCCGCGCGCTTGGCGAGCCGGCATCTCCCGCCCGGCAGCGTGCTACGCCTCACGGGCATCGCCGTTCCCCTTCCCGGCGCCGGCGGCGGACTTCCCGGAGCCGCAATGGCATGGCGCCTGTGGCTGCGCGGCAGTTCCGACGTCGTGGTGTTGCAGGCGCCTTCCTGGTGGACCGCCGAGCGGCTGCATTGGCTGTTTTTTGGGCTGCTGCTGGTGGCATTGCTGGCGCTGCTGTGGAACCTGGTGCTGCGGCGCAGCCTGCGGCAGCAGGCGGCGACCATCTTGCGGCAAACCGGGGAACGCGCCGAGTTGGAGCGGCAATTGCAGCATGCGCAACGCATGGAGGCGTTGGGCCGCTTGGCCGGAGGCATCGCCCATGATTTCAATAACCTGCTGACCGTTGTTTCCGGCCGCACCGCCATGCTCTTGGCCACCGGTTGCAGCGACCGGGAGCGGGCGGGGCTGGAAGCGATCCAGGGGGCTACCGATCGGGCGGCCGCATTGACGCGCCAACTGCTCGCCTACAGCCGCCGCCAGACGTTTTCGCCGGCGCCCTTGGATTTGAACGCCATGCTCGCCGAGTTTTTGCCCATGCTGCGGGCGTTGGTGGGCGACAGCATCGAACTGGTCACCGATCTGGCGCCGCAGTTGCCGCCGATCTTCGCCGACCGCGGCCCGCTGGAACAGGCAGTGATGAATCTGGTCATCAACGCCCGGGATGCCATGCCCAATGGCGGGCCGCTGCGCCTGGCGACCGCCCTGGCTCCGCCGACGGATTCGCCCGCGGGCAAGCACCACGGGCCCCGGGTTCGCCTCCAGGTCACTGACTCCGGCGCCGGCATGAGCGAAGAGGTGCAGCAGCGGATCTTCGAGCCGTTCTTCACCACTAAAGAGCCCGGGCGCGGCACCGGTCTGGGCTTGGCCTTGGTCTATGGCATCGTCGAACAGAGCGGCGGCGAAATCAGCGTCCGCAGCGCGCTAGGGCAGGGAAGCACCTTCACCATCTTTTTGCCTCTCGCCGGTTCCGGCGTGCCGCTTGCGGCGGCCGCCGCTCCCAACGCCTAACCGCGCTCCCGCCCCGATTGCTTGGCGCGGGCCCCGGCGCGGCTGCCCACCCCAACGCCCCGCCAAGGCGGGGTTGGGGGCCCCGGGTTTGCGGGCCGCGCCGCTGCGTTGGAGGGCGGGCCGCAGCGATGGCCAGCGCGCCTGCGGCGCCGGGGGGAATTTCGCGGCCTTTCCGCGCCTGCTTGGCTTCCCGGGCAAAAAGCGCGGCCCCTGCAAATGGCGCTCCGCGCCTGGCCGCCCGGCGCCTGGCGTCCCACACCCGCCCTGCATTACACTAGGAACAGGCCGATGTTGCCTGTGGCGCCCGCCAGGGAGCGCACGGCGGGCGGCCAGGAGGAGATCCGATGGCGATTACCGTGACGCCCAAAGCGGTGGCGAAGGTGAAGGAGATTTTGGCGCAGCAGACCCCGGCGCCGGAGGGACTGCGCGTCGCCGTGGTCGGCGGCGGCTGTTCCGGGTTTTCCTATTCCATGCAGTTTGACGCTCCCGGCGCGCAGGACCAGACCTTTGAGTTGGAAGGCTTGAAGGTGATCGTGGACCCCATGAGCCTGATGTACCTCGAGGGGTGCGAGGTGGACTACATCGAGACGCTGGAAGGCAATGGGTTCAAGTTCAACAACCCCAACGTCAAGCACACCTGCGGTTGCGGTTCTTCCTTCTCCGTCTAGCTAGACCAAAAGCGTTGCCCGGCCGCGCATCCGGGGTTTTGACACCCCGCGGCAGGGCCACTATCTCGGCTCATGGGGCCCGTCCGGCAATCCATTTTGGCTCGGACGCCTCAGCGCTGCGTAGCCCCGTCCTCCATTCCCCAGGAAATTATGCGCGCGCGAACCGACGGTTCGCTCCCGCCCGTACACCGCGCAGCGCCCGTCAATCGTTCTAGCCCGGATATGGCGCGCCTGGCCGCACGATGCGGATATCGTGATCGGTAAACAGGTCATGCGAGCCGCGCAGGTGCACCTTGG
>JAKAUF010000337.1 GCA_021827785.1 Acidobacteriota bacterium
CGCCATCAGCGGCAGGCGGACCCGCACGCTGGGCCCGGCGCCGCCGGCGTCGTGGGCTTGGGCGGTGAATTCGCTGCCCTCCAGCCCCAGCAGGCGGATGCTGGTGATCGCCAAATCCAGCGGCCGGGGCGCCGCCGGCGCCGCACCCAGCGCCGATTCCAAGCCGTAGCGCAGCACCGCGCCCGCGAAGCCGTCGGCAAAGCGGGAAACCAGCGGATCGTCGGCGTTCAGCACCATCACCCCGGTCGGCGGCAGGGCCAGGGCGAGCTCCCGCTTGGCCTCGGCGATGGCCTCGATCGAGGCGAAATTGCCCAGGTGCACCGGCCCGACATTGGTGAACACCCCGATCTGCGGCTGCGCCAGCTCCGCCAAGCGGGTGAGTTCGCCGGCGTGGTTCATGCCCATCTCCATCACCGCTACGTCGTGCGCCGGGCTCAGCCGCAGCAGGGACAAAGGCAGGCCGAGATGATTGTTGAGGTTGCCTTCGCTCTTCAGCACGCGATAGCGCACCGACAAGACGCGGGCGATCATTTCCTTGGTGCTGGTTTTGCCCGAGGAGCCGGTGATGGCGACGATCGGCTTGCCCCAGCGGCGGCGCACCGCCTGGGCCAGGGTTTGCAGCGCCACGGCGGGATCCTCGACGGGCAGCAGCCGCTCGCGGAAATGGGCCTGGAAGCGGTCAAAAGCGTGGCGCGCCACCACCGCGCCCACGGCGCCCGTGCCCAGGGCGGGGAGGACGAAATCGTGGCCGTCGGCATGCGCCCCGGGCAGGGCGAAAAACAGATCGCCGGGGCGGACGGTGCGGGAATCAATGGAATAGCCTTCCACCCGGGCGGCGACCGCGGGCGGAGGGCAATGCAAAATTTGGGCCGCTTCGGCTAGCGTCATCGTCGCGCGGCTCCTTCCCGTCCGCCGCCTGGCTCGCCGCGCGGCCCGCCGCCGCGCCCCTCGCCCATCGCGCCGCCCGCGGCGATGCGCCGCCAGGCCAGTGCGACCTCCTCGGCGTCGTCGAAATGGCGCTTCTCATCCTTCACGATCTGGTAATTCTCATGGCCCTTGCCCGCGACCACGACCACGTCGCCCGGCGCGGCCTCGCGCAGCGCGCGCTCGATGGCGGCGCGGCGGTCCGGCTCTTCCACCCAGCGGCGGTGGCGGGCGGCGGCCGCCGGCGCCAGGCCGGCCACCACCTCGGCGATGATCGCCTCCGGCGGCTCACTGCGCGGATTGTCCGAGGTGACCACGGCGAGGTCCGCGGCCTCGGCGGCGATGGCGCCCATGCGCGGCCGCTTGCCGCGGTCCCGGTCGCCGCCGCAGCCGAAGACGGCGATGACGCGGCGCGGCCCGGCCAGCTCCCGCGCCAGGCGCAGCACGTTGGCCAGCGCATCGGGGGTGTGGGCATAGTCCACCACGACGGTGAAGGGCTGCCCGGCGGCGATGCGCTGAAACCGCCCCGGCGGCGGCGGCGCCGTCTCCAAACCGCGCGCCAGCGCCCCAGGCGGCAAACCCAAAGCCCAGCCCGCCCCCAGCGCCGCCAGCGTGTTCAGCACGTTGACCCGCGCCAGCAGGGGGCTGGCGATCGTCCCGCTCCAGCCGCCGGGGCCTTGCACGGCGAGGCGCTGGCCGGTGGCCGTCACCTCGACCGCGGCCGCGCGCAACTCCGCCGCCAACCGCGGCCCGTCTTGAATGCCATAAGCGATCACGCGCCCCGTGAACCCCGCGATCATGGCCGCGGAGCTGGGATCCTCGGCGTTGACCACCGCGGCCAGCGGCTGACCCGCGCCGGTGCCCGTAAACAAGCGGCGCTTGGCTTCGCGGTATGCCTCCAGCGTACCGTGAAAATCGAGATGGTCCTGCGTCAAATTGGTGAAAACCGCGGCGGCGAAGCGGCAGCCCCACACGCGGTCCAGCACCAGCGCGTGGGAACTGACCTCCAAGACCGCGGCGCGGCAGCCGGCGGCGACCATCTCGGCGAGCAATTGCTGGAGGTCATAGGACTCCGGCGTGGTGTGCGGCGCGGGCCGGCGCTCCGCGCCGATCTGATATTCCACCGTACCCAGCAAGCCGGTGGCAACGCCGGCGGCGCGCAAGGCCGCCGCGGCCAGCCACGCGGTGGTGGTCTTCCCGTTGGTGCCGGTGATGCCCACCAATTGCAGCCGCTCGGCCGGGCGGCCAAACCAATTGGCGGATAACGTCGCCAGCGCCCGGCGCGCGTTGGCCACCTGGAGCCACGCCGCCTCCACCCCGGTGGCGGGCGGCGCCTCGCTGACGATCAGCGCCGCTCCGCGGCGCAGGGCTTCGGCGATGAAGCGGTTGCCGTCCGTAACCTCGCCGGCGATGGCGACGAAGGCTTGGCCGGGCTGAATGCGGCGGGAGTCGTAATGCAGTCCGGCGCAGTCCCCGGGCGGCTCACCGCGCCGGGAGCGAATCTCGGCGTCCCTCCATAGCTCGGGCCAGCGCATCGGAATCCTCAATTATGCGGCAGCGCGGCGGCGGGCTGAACCGCGCCCGCGGCGCCGCTGCCGCTCCCGCGGCGGCCAAACCAGATGGTGACCCTCTGGCGCGGCGCCAGCGCGGCGCCGGCGGCGGGCCGTTGCGCGATGGCCTCGCCGTGCCCCAGCAAGCGCGGCCGCAACCCCAGCGCGGCGCACTGCTGCGCCACGGCGCGCAGCGGCCGGCCGCGGAAATTCGGCATGGCGCCGCCCAGGGAGACCACGACGATGCCCGGACGCGGCGCCGGCGCCGAGGGCGGAGGCGCCGCAACCCGCGCAGGGGCCAGGTGGGCGGGCGAGGGCGGAGGCGCCGCGGCCTCCAGCGCCGGGGAGTTGCCGGGCAAATCCTGCGGCACGCCCAAATACGGCAGCACGCGCTGGGCAATGGCGCGGAACACCGGCGCGGCGGCGTATTCGCCTTCGTGATTGGTCTGGGGCGCGTACAGCACCACCAGCATGGCGATGACCGGATGGTGCAGCGGCGCGATCCCGGCGAACGAGGCCACATAATCGCGCTGCGAATAGGCGTGGGCGCCGGGGTTGACCATCTGCGAGGTTCCGGTTTTGCCGCCGTCGCTATACCCCGGCATCTGCGCCGTGACGCCGGTGCCGCGCAGCACCACCTGGCGCATCATGCCCGTCATCTCCCGCGCCACCCGCGGGCGGATGATGCGCCGGCCGGCAAACAGCTTCGCCCCCGGCGCCGCCGGCGGACCGCCGAGGATCAGGCGCGGGCGGTGGTAGACGCCGCCATCGGCGATCGCGGAGACCATCGAAATGACTTGCAGGGGCGTGACCGCGATGCCCTGCCCCATGCTGACCGCGCCGATGGTCATGGGCAGCCATTGGTCCACGGGCCGCACGATGCCGGGCGATTCCCCCGGCAGGCCGATGCCCGTGGGCGAGCCAAAGCCGTAGGCGCGGATATAGCGGTACAACATCTTCGGGCCCAGGCGCAGACCCAGCTTGATCGCCCCCACGTCGCTGGAATTGACCAAAATGCCGGTCACGCTCAGGTCGCCGAAACGGGCGTGGTCGTGAATCAGCATGCCGCCGACCATGATCGAGCCGTCGCCGCAGAAGACGATCTGTTGCGGGTTGGTCAGCCCCTGGTTGATCGCCGCCGACAGCGTGACCAGTTTGAACACCGAACCGGGCTCGTAAACGTCGCTGACCGCGGCGTCGGTCATATCGCGCTCCGGCGTGGTGGCGAAGTCGTTGGGATTGAAGGTGGGCGCGTTGGCGATGGCCAGAATCTGCGCCGTCCGGGGATCCTCGATCACCACCGTGCCCTGCCGCGCATGGGTCTTGCGCATGGCGCGGTCCAGCTCCTGCTGGGCGATGTATTCGATGTTCTCGTCCAGCGTCAGCACCAAGCGGCGGCCGCGCCGCGGCGGGCGCTCGGTTTGGCTATAGGCGTGGCCATGCGCGTCCACGCGCACCAGCATCCGCCCGGGACGGCCGCGCAGCCACTGGTCCTGGGCCAGCTCAATGCCCGCCAGCCCGCGCCCATCCATGCCCACGTAACCCAGCACCTGCGCGGCGAGGTCGCCCTTGGGGTAGAAGCGGCGGCTTTCCTTTTGGAAATAAATGCCCGCCAGGCGCGCGGCGCGGACGCGGCGGGATTGGCTGGCGGTGATTTGCCGCGCCACCCAGCAGAAATCGCGGGAGGAGGCGAAGCGGCCCTCCAGGTCGCGGGCGTCGAGGTGCAGGATGCGGGCCAGCACGCGCGCCTCATGCCGCGGATGGGTTAGCCGCGCGGGAACGGCGAAGACCGAGTCCACGCGCAAGCTCATCGCCAGGGGATGGAGATTGCGGTCGTAGATGACGCCGCGCGGGGCGGAAACCTCGATGGTGCGGGACTGCTGGCGCTGCGCCCGGGCGGAAAGCGCCGCATAGTCGCCGATCTGTAGGCCGGCCAGGCGCGCGATCACCACCAAGGCCCACAGCGCCAGGCCCAGTTCCAGCATCCAAATGCGGCGCCGCGAGGGCCCGGCTGGCTTCATAAGTCTTGCGTCATCCCATCGGCTCGGCCTATACGCCCCGCTCGCAAGCCCGCGGCCCACACGCCGCCGGCCGCGCTCCACCCGCCCCGGCGCAACGCGTCGCGGCGATCCCGGGCCAGGGACCGACGGCGCGGCGGGCGAGGGCCACCCGCCCCGGCGATGAAGGGAAACCTAAATGGGACGAACGGGGCAACCGCTCCCCGCCGTACGGCGGCGCCGGCACGCCTAGCGCCGCGCCAGCGGCGCGCCGCGCGGCGCCCGCGCCTCGGCCATGACCGGACCCTGGCCGCTGGCCGGCGTCGCCGGCGGATTCAGCCGCACCCACTGGCCGGGCTGCGCCGATTGCATGCCCAGGCGGCGGTGCGCCAGCGCGTAAATGCGAATGGGATCGCGCAGCGACGCCTGCTCCAGCCGCAGTTCGCGGTTCCATTGCTGCAAGCCGGCTTCCTGCCGCCGGGCGGCTTCGATCTGGTAGCCCAGATTGAGCGTTTGGAAGTTCTGCCAGGCATAGCCGAACAGCAGCAGGCAAACGGCGCTGACCGCGGCCAGCAGCATGCGCTGCTCGCGCCGGCGGCGCGGATCCTCGACCCGCACCACGCGGGAATTGTCAATGCGCTGGGTAAAATGAAAATCCCTCATGCCGCCTCCCTCGCCTCTGGTCCGGCCGGACGGGCCGCCAAGCGGCGGCAGGCGCGCAAGCGGGCGCTGCGGGCACGCGGGTTGGCGGCAACCTCGTCGGGCGCCGGACGCACCACGCGCGGGGTCAAGATCTCATAGACGCCCTGGCGCGCCAGGGCTTGAAAGTTCTGCTTCACCGGACGGTCTTCCAGCGAATGGAAGGCGATGGTGACCACCCGCCCGCCCTCGGCCAGCCATGCCGGCGCTTGCGCCAGCCAGGCGGCGATGTGCTCCAGTTCTTGGTTGACGAAGATGCGCAAGGCTTGGAAGGCGCGCGTCGCCGGATGCGGCCCGCGGCTGCGCGGGGAGCGCCCCGCGCGGGACATTGGCCGGGTCACGGCCGCAATCACCCCCGCAAGCTGCGTGGTGGTGCGCAACGGCCGTGACCGGACAATGGCTCTGGCGATTCTCCGCGACCTCCTCTCCTCTCCGTATTGGAAAATCAGGTCGGCCAGTTCTCGCTCGCCGAACTGATTCACCACTTGCGCCGCCGTCAGCTCCTGGCTGGGGTCCATCCGCATATCCAGCGGTCCCTCGGCGGCAAAACTAAATCCCCGCGCGGCATCGTCCATTTGCATGGAACTCATGCCGAAGTCGGCCAACAGCCCGTCCACCGGGCCGGCGCCCAGTTCCGCGAGCACCGCGCCTAGGCGGCTGAAATTGGCGCGCGCGAAATCCACCCGCGGCGGCAGCCCGCGCAGGCGCTCGCCCGCGGCTTGCAGCGCCGCCGGATCCTGGTCCAGGCCGATCAGCCGGCCGCTCGGCCCCAGGCAAGCGGCGATGCCGGCCGCATGCCCGCCGGCGCCCAGCGTGCAGTCCACGTACACGCCGCCGGGCCGCGGCGCCAAATATTGCAGCGCTTCCGCCAGCATCACCGGGATGTGTCCGTGTTCCGTCATCACGCTTAAATGCCCAAGTCGGCCAAGGTCTGCTTGTCGGCGTCGGTAAAGGGATTGGCGTCCATCGCCTGCAACAGGCGCTGGTTGTTCCAAACCTCCAAGTGGCGCAGGTACCCGAGCACGGCCACGTCGCCGCGCATCTGCGCCGTTTCCCGCAGCACCGGCGGCATCAGCAGCCGCCCCTGCGCGTCGCTTTCGACCACTTGGCCGTAGTAGTTGGTGCGGCTCAGCAG
>JAKAUF010000149.1 GCA_021827785.1 Acidobacteriota bacterium
GAACAGCAGCGCTTGCGGCGAATAGTAGCGGAGAAAATCAATCGAGTACCGCCACACGCCGTACACAAATAAATAAAACGCCGTCAGCTCGCCAACGTAACGCCGCCGCCCAACCATGCGCCAGAGCATGACGAAAATCGCGGCGCCCGCCGCCACCCCGAGCAGCTCGGTGGGATACAGGGGAACATGGAGCGGCACGCCAACCGAGGCGTGGGAATAGGGTTTGGTGAAGGTAATGGAGAACCAGGGGATCGAACTGCGCTTGCCCCAGCAACAGCCCGCGGAATAGCAGCCTACTCGGCCGATGGCGTGGCCCAATGCCAGCCCCGGCACCACGGCATCTCCCACCGCAAGCCAGTTCAGCCGGTGACGGCGAACGTACCAGATCAGCACCAGCAGGGCGACAATCAAGCCGCCATAGAATATGCCGCCGGACTCCAGGAAATCCACGCTGATCAGGTCGCGGGGATAGTGCAGGTAGAAGCGCCAGTCCTGCATCACCAAGAACAGCTTGGCCCCGACGATCGCGCCGATCGCCAAATATATGGCCAAGTTGAAGATTTGGTCGGGATTCATCCCCAGCCGCCGGGCGGCCTTTTGGGCGACGAAAATACCGGTCAAATAGCCGATGGCGACCAGCAAGCCATAGGTGTGCAGCGTGAACCAGCCGGCGGAAAATAAAACTGGAAACATCGCCCTCGTTCCCCCAAAACAACGATCGTGGCAGCGCTTGGTTCAGGATAGCAGAGTGTGGTTGGCCGCTTGCTGGCGCGGGAGCGGCTGCATCGCTAGCCTAAAATTAAAGCTCGCTCCATGGCCAGCGCCCCCGCCAGTTCCCCATCCACCGACTTCAGCGGCATTCCTCCCGACCGGGCCACGCGCTGGCTGATCGCGATTGCGGTCATGTCCAGCGCCATCATGGAGCTGATTGACACCTCAGCGGTCAACGTCAGCATTCCCTACATCGCCGGCAACCTGGCGGCGACAATTGACGAAGCCACCTGGGTTCTCACCTCCTACTTGATCGCCAACGCGATCGTGCTGCCGATCACCGGATGGCTGGCCAGCCGCTTTGGCCGCAAGCGGATCCTGCTGACCGCCATCACGGGGTTCACGCTCTCTAGCGTCCTCTGCGGCCTGGCGCCGACCTTGCCGCTGCTGATCACGTTCCGCATTCTGCAAGGCGCCTTCGGCGGCACGCTCCAGCCGACGACCCGGGCGATCCTGTTGGAGACCTTTCCCCGCGAAGAGCGGGGCCACGCCATGGCCTTATGGGGCGTGGGAATCGTCGTGGCGCCGGTTATGGCGCCGATGTTGGGCGGCTGGCTGACGACGGATTTCTCTTGGCGCTGGGTGTTCTTCATCAATGTTCCGGTCAGCTTGATCGGCCTGACGCTGGTGACGATCTATGTGTTCGATCCGCCGTACCTGCGGCGGGCCCGCACTGGGGGCGTGGATTATTGGGGCATCGGCCTGCTTGCCGTGGGCATGGGCGCCTTGCAGGTGGTGCTGGACAAGGGCCAAGAAGCGGATTGGTTCGGCTCGCATCTCATCCTGGCCCTCAGCGTCGTCGCCGTGGTCGCCCTGGCCGGCTTCATCGTCTGGGAGCTCCGGAGTCCTCATCCCATCGTGCATCTGCGGCTGCTGAAATACCGCACGTTCGCCGTCGGCGTCAGCCTGTCCATGATTTTGTTCTTCGTCCTCTACGGCAGCATTTTGCTGCTGCCGCTGCTGATGCAGGAGGCGCTGCACTTCCCGGCCATCACCGCCGGCTTTTGGAATGCGCCGCGGGGATTGGCGACGATGATGCTGATGCCGGTCGCCGGCTTCCTAATCGGCAAACGCTGGGATATGCGGGCGATGATCTTCGGAGGCATCCTGGGAGCCGCCGCCGGCGTGTACTGGTTCTCCCTGCTCAACCTCAACGCCGGCCCGTGGAACTTTCTGCCGCCCCAGATTCTGATGGGCTTCGCGCTCGCCTTCGTTTTCGTGCCGTTCTCCACCATCACGGTGGATCCCATTCCCAATCAAGAGATGGGCTTCGCCACCAGCATCACCGGGCTGATGCGGAACCTGGGCGCCAGCTTTGGCATCTCGATTTCCTCTACCCTGCTGGCGCGCTTGGGCCAAGCGCATCAGGCATTCCTGGTGCGGCGTGTCACCCCGAACAATCCCCTGTATCGGCAATGGCTGGCGCGGTTGCAGGCCTACTTCCATAGCCAAGGCTCCAGCCTCGATACCGCCTCCCACCAAGCCATGGCGATGCTGTACGCCATCGTGCGGGCGCAAGCCGCTGTGCTGAGCTACCTGGACATCTTCCGCTGGCTGGCGCTATTGTTCGTGGTGATTTCGCCGATCGTTTGGCTCATGAAGAAGCCGCATTACGGCGATCAGCATGAAGTGGACGCGAGTTAGATGGGCGCTTGGGCGCGCAGGGAGCGGAGAGAACCCGCGACCCAATTGCCGTCAATCATCGTCGCCATCACCCGCGGCGTTCGCGGCCCCAGCGGATCGCCATCCAGCAACACGGCATCGGCGCGGTAGCCGGGCGCCATGGTCCCGAGTTCGTGCTCCCGCCGGGCGGCGTAGGCATTGCCCCAGGTCAGGGCCATGAGGGCTTCGCCGGGATCGAGCGATTCGGATCCGTGGTCCACCGCGGCGCGCAGGTTGTCCATGGGCGCGAAGGACATGGCTGCGGGCCAGTCGGAGTTCAGGGCCAAGGGAATGCCCGCGCGCCGCAGGGACGCCAGGGGATATTCCCGCCGCATGCGTTCCGGACCCAGCACGCGTTCGATGGCGGCGACATAGACGGGATGAAAATGCGTGGGCTGCACGCTGGCCACCAATCCCCGCTCGGCGAGGCGGGGAAGCCGCGCCAAATCGCCGGCGGTGCAGTTGTCGAAATGCTCGATGCGCAGGCGAACGCGGCGCCATTGGGCGTTCGCATCGTCCTGCCGCTGGATGCGCGGACCCGCCGCGGCGATCGCATCCAGGGCGACATGCACCGAGAGGTCCCCGGCGGCGTGCAGCGCCAAATCGTAGCCGACGGCGACCGCCTTCGCCACCTCCGCCGCCAATGCGTCGGGCGCGATGGTCAGCATGCCCGCGGTCGAAGCCGCATCGGCATACGGCTGGAACCAGGCGGCATTGTGGTTGCCGGGCGTGCCATCCAGGAGGAACTTGACCGGTCCCAGGCCTACCCATCCAGCCGCGTCCGGCGCCGCGGCCAACATCGCCAGCATGGTATCCCGCTCGGCGCCTAGCTGGCAGAGGGGCCCATACGGGCTGACTTGCAGGCGCAGGCGCAGGCGGCCCTCTTGGTGCAAGCGGAGATAAAAGCCCAGAGCGGCGTGATCCGCCACGATCTCCGTCACCCCCGTGACGCCCGCCGCCAGCGCCTGCGCTTGGAACGCCAGGAATGCCTCCGCCTTGCGCTCATGCGGCATTTGCGCCAACACCCGCAGGGAGGCGATGAACTGCGGCGTCTCCAGCAACAAACCCACGGGGCGTCCATCGCCCCCAGCGGGAATACTGCCGCTATCCGGCGGAAAGGCGATCATGCCCAGACGCTCCAGTCCCGGGGTGCTGACCAGGGCGAAGTGAGCGTCGAGGCTCAGCAGGTACACCGCCCGCCCGGGCGCCGCGCGATCCAGCAGATGGCGGTCGAACGCCGGGTTGGCGGTGAGAGCGGGGTCCCATCCATAGCCCACCAGCCACTCTTCCCCAGGCTGGGCGCCGCTGGCCGCCGCGGCGCGCACCGCTTCCGCCACCGCGGCCGCGTCACGGAGGAAGCCGCCGCCGCCGTCGCGCAGCGCCAGGCCCGCGTCTTGGAAAACCGCGCCGAAGAGCGGGTGCATGTGGGCGTCGAAAATACCGGGAATCAGATACCCGCCGGCGAGGTCCTCGTGGCCGAATGTTCCGGCGCCCAGCGCCGCCCGCGCCTCCGCATCCGTGCCGATGGCCAAGAACCGCCCGTCGCGGATCGCCACGGCGCAGGCCCAACCACGCTCAGGACCTTGCCAGATTTTCGCCCCGCTCAGCAGCGCCCCGCGCACACGGCTACTCCTTGGGTACGCCGAGCGTCTTCCAGTCCCACCCGGGCTTGTGCAGCGGGATCGCGTGGGTAATGCCTTTGCCTTCGGTCACGGTGATGAACTGCCCGCCTGGGACCGGGCCCAAATCCTCCACCCCGCCACGCGGCCAGACCAACACCACGTCCTGGGCGGACTTGTACTGGTCCAGCCCGAAGGTCAAGGGCAGTTCGCTGGCGGAGAGATAGCTGCCGCCGCTTTCCACGTACTGCTCTTGCCAACCGGCCGGCGTTTTCACCTTCACCAGCGTGCCGATCCCATCCCGGTTGTCCTTGACCCCGACCGTCTGGATGCGCAGCGCGGTGTTGCCATTGCCGGTATTGAGGTAAAGATACGCCGGACCATTGTTGGTTGAAATCAGAATATCCGGCGTGCCGTCAAGGTCAAAATCACCGTACGCCGCTCCACGCGCGACGATCGGCCGTGAGAGCTGCGGCCCGACGTCTTTGGTGGCCAACTGGAAGTGGCCGTTCCCAACGTTCTTGAACAGCAGCGGGCTCTCCCGCCAGTGCACCTGCGGCTGCACCGAGCGGATGTGGGAATCAATGTGGCCGTTGGCCACGAAGATGTCCGGCCGGCCGTCCAGATTGTAGTCGAAGAAGAACGTGCCGAAGGACAGCGACAGCAGGCTGGCTTGCCCAACTGCCGAACTGGGCGCCACGTCCACGAACAGGCCATGGCCCTGGTTTTGGTAGAGGCCGAGCATCTGATTGGAGAAATTGCCCACCAACAAACTGAAGCGGCCGCTGCCGTTGTAATCCGCCGCCGCCACGCCCATCCCGCCGCGCGCCACGCCATCCTCGCTGAAGGCCACGCCGGCGCTGACGGCGACGTCGGTGAAGGTGCCATTTTCGTTGTTGTGATACAGCTTGTTGGGCTGGGTGTCGTTGGCGACGAAGACCGACGGCCAACCGTCCCGGTACAGCGGCACGACGCCCAGGGACTTGCTGGTGGGATCGTACAGCCCGGCTTGCTTGGTGACCTCGGTGAACTTGCCGTTGCCGTCGTTGCGGTACAGCCGCACGCTGGCGCCCTTGTACGCCTCCGGCGTGCAATAGGATTTGTGCTTGCCGTCCAGGGTGCAGCGGATATCGGTTGCGCGCGACCACTTGACGTAGTGGGCGACGAACAGGCTGAGATAGCCGCTCTTGTTGTAGTCCAGCCAGCAGGCGCTGGTGGAGAACGGATAATTCTTGATGCCGGCTTGCTGGGTGACGTCGGTGAACGTGCCGTTGCCGTTGTTGCGGAACAGGTGGCCGCCGTGCAGCGTGGTCACGTAGAAGTCATCCCAGCCGTCGTTGTTATAGTCCCCCACCGCCACGCCCATGGCGTACATGGGGATAGCCAATCCGGCTTGTTGGGTGACGTCGGTGAAGGTGCCGTTGCAGTTGTTGCGGTACAGCTTCATGGTCGCGCCATGCAGCTTGGTGGGATGGCCAGGCCAATCGCGGCCATTCAGCAACAGGATGCTTTGGCAGCCGCTGTGGTTATAGTCAATGAAGCCCACCCCGGAGCCCAGCGTCTCGGGCAGATATTTGGCGCCGTAGGCACCGGTGTTGTGCTCAAAGGAAATGCCGGCGCGGCGCGTCACGTCCACGAATCGCAGCGGCGCGTGGTGCGACGGTGCGGCTTCGGCTGCGGGAGCCGGGGCGGGGTGCGCCGCAGCCACGGCCGGACCGGGATGGGAATGGGAATGGCAGCCGGCCAGCACCAAGGCCAGCGCCAGCATCGCCGCCACCGCCGCTAGCCGGAGCACGCGCCGCGGCCGCGCCGCCGAAACGTGGAAATCATTCCGCATGCTTCGCCGCCTCACCTGCCGGCCGTGCCGTGCCGTGCATTCCAAGCCGCGCGCAAACGCTGGAAGCGCCTCCGCTGCCGCGCCTGATACGCCGCCACCGAGGTGAGCGGCCCGGCAAGCAGTCCGTTCGGCTGGTCATGCACCGGCTGACGCTCTCGGTTGATGTTGGGATGGCGGCGTAGGAACGGACCCAGGTAGGCCTGGGAGCTTTCGTCCAGCTTGAAGCGCTCATAGAGTTTTTCTTCCCGCCGCGACTTGGCCATCTCGCCGGCGCCGCGGTAGCAAAGCATCAAATTATAGTGCGCGTAGATATTTTCGGGATCAATGGCCGTGGCGCGCAGGAACATGGGGATGGCGGCGCGGA
>JAKAUF010000438.1 GCA_021827785.1 Acidobacteriota bacterium
GCCGGTCTGGCGGGCGGATTTGCCGCGGATCAGCTCCAGGGCGTCGGGATTCTTTTTCTGCGGCATCAAGCTGCTGCCGGTGGCGAAGGCGTCGCCCAGCGCCAGCCAGCCGCATTCGGCGCTGGAGTAAAAAATCCAGTCTTCCGCCCAGCGGCTGAGGTGAATGCCCAGCAGCGCCAGCGCGAACAGAAGTTCGGCGGCGAAATCGCGGTCGGCGACGGCGTCCAGGCTATTTTGCGTGATGGCGGCAAAGCCCAACTCGTGGGCCAGGGCCTGGCGATCCAGCGGGAACGAGCAGCCGGCCAAGGCGCCGCTGCCAAGCGGCAGGACGGCGACGCGGGCATAGGCGTCGGCCAGGCGCTGGCGGTCGCGCTGGAGCATTTCGGCGTACGCCAGTGCATGGTGGCCGAAAGAAACCGGCTGGGCGCGTTGCAGATGGGTGTAGCCGGGAATGAGCACGTTGGCGTGGTCGCGGGCAAAGGCGGCGAAGGCGGTGATCAGATCACCCAGCGCCTGCTCGCAGGCGGGGCGAAGATCCAGGCAATAGAGGCGCAGGTCCAGCGAGACCTGCTCGTTGCGGCTGCGGCCGGTTTGCAGCTTGCGAGCCGCCGGGCCGGCCATAGCCTCGAGGCGCTGGGCGACATAGGTGTGGACATCCTCGATGCCCGGATCCTCGGGCGGCGGCGCGGCGGCCAGCTCCGCCACCAACTGGGCGCAGGCGGCGTCCAACGCCGCGGCTTCGCCGGGGCTGAGGATACCGGCGGCGGCCAGGGCGCGGGTCCAGGCGCGGCTGCCGCGGGCTTCGGCGTGCGCCAAGCGGCGGTCATAACTGAAGGAAGCGGAAAAGCGGTCGAACTCCGCCGCTTGCGCGCCGCGCCGCGCCGCGGGATCGAATCGCCCGCCCCACAGCTTGGGAGCGCCGGACGGGATTTTATCCGCCATGGCGCTGGGTGGCCCGCTGCTGGTGCAAGCGGGTGCGGGTGGCGATGGGCAGGCCGATGCAGTTGATGAAGCCGGCGGCATCGCGCTGTTCATATTGCTCGTTCATGGTGAACGAGGCCAGCTCGGACGAGAACAGGGAATAGGGAGAACGGCGGCCGGCGACCAGCGCGTGGCCCTTGTGCAAGCGGAGCTTCACTTCGCCGGTGGTTTGCTGTTGGGCTTGGTTGACGAAGGCGTCCAAGGCTTCCCGCTGGGGCGTGAACCACAACCCGTTGTAGACCAGGCGGGCGTAGTCGAGCGCCAAATGCTGCTTCATGAAGGCGGTGTCGCGGTCCAGGGTCAGCGCCTCGAGTTCGCGCAGCGCGGTGAGCAGCAAGGTGCCGCCGGGCGTTTCATAGGCGCCGCGGGACTTCATGCCCACGAAGCGGTTTTCGACCAGGTCAATGCGGCCGATGCCGTGGCGGCCGGCCAATTCGTTCAGGCGCGTGAGCAAGGCCACCGGGCCCATCGCCGCGCCGTCCAGGGAAACGGGCACGCCGGCGGCGAAACCGATGGTGATGTATTCCGGCTGATCCGGCGTGTCGGCCAGGGATCGCGTCAGCATCCACACGTCTTCCGGGGCTTCCAGGGCGGGATCCTCGAGGGCGCCGCCTTCATGGCTGATGTGCCAGATATTTTGGTCGCGGCTGTAGATCTTCTTGACCGTTTGCTCGATGGGCACTTGATGCGCCTGGGCGTAGGCGATGGCGTCCTCGCGGGAGCGAATGTCCCATTCCCGCCAGGGAGCGATGACCGCCAACTGGGGGGCAAAGGCTTTATACGTTAGCTCGAAGCGGACTTGGTCGTTGCCCTTGCCGGTGCAGCCATGGGCCAGGGCATCGCAGCCGGTGGCCAGGGCCACTTCGACCTGCTTCTTGGCGATGATGGGCCGGGCAAAGGAGGTGCCAAGAAGGTATTTGTGGTCGTAGACGGCGCCGGCCTTGAGCGTGGGCCACACGTAACCGGTCAGGAATTCCTCGACCAGATCCGCCACCACGACTTCGGTGGCGCCGGTGCGCAGGGCCTTGGCGCGCACCTGGCCGAAGTCATCGCCCTGGCCGACGTCGGCGACGACGGCGACGATGGCGGCGGCGCCATAGTGTTCCTTGAGCCAGGGAATAATGATGGAGGTGTCGAGGCCGCCGGAGTAGGCGAGGGCGATTTTTTTGAATTGAGCAGAGGACATGGGTGTGTAGGTGGTGGATGCGATTATTGCACTCGCGCTGGGCGGCGCCGGGCGGCGGGCGGCCGGCCGGCGGATGGAGAAGATGAGAACGTAGCCGGGGGCAGCAGGTGGGCCAGGACGGCCTTCTGTGCGTGCAGCCGGTTTTCCGCTTGCAAATACACCAACGAGCGTGGGGAATCAATCACCTCGCCGGCGACTTCCTGGCCGCGGTGGGCGGGCAGGCAGTGCATGAAGTAGGCGCCGGGGGCGGCCGCGGCCATGACCTCCGCGGTGACCTGATAGCCGGCGAAGTCGCGGGCGCGGCGGGTGGCTTCCGCCTCCTGGCCCATGCTGGCCCAAGTATCGGTATAGACGGCATGGGCGCCACGGACGGCGGCCAGGATGTCGTGACCGACCTGGATTTGCGCGCCGGTGGCCTGGGCGCGGGCCTGCGCGGCGGCCAGGACGGAAGCCTTGGGAGCGTAGCCGGGCGGCGTGGCGACGGCGAATTCGATGCCCGCCAGCGCCGCGGCTTCCAGCAGCGAATGCAGGGTGTTGTTGCCATCGCCGATGTAGGCCAGCTTGAGCGGGCGGCGGCGCTGCGCCGGCGAGGCCAGCCCTGGGTACACCGCGCGCAGGGTGACGAAGTCGGCGAGCGCCTGGCAGGGATGGCTATGATCGCTGAGGCCGTTGATGACCGGGACGCGGGAGGCCCGGGCCAGAAGGCGAATGGATTGATGCTCGAAGGTGCGGGCGACGATGGCGTCCAGCCACAACTCCAGGTTGCGGGCGACGTCCTCGATGTCCTCGCGCTCGCCGAGCGGGGAATCCGAAAAGTCCAGGAAGACGGCATAGCCCCCCATGGTTTGCATGGCCACGTCGAAGGTGACGCGGGTGCGCAGGGAGGGCTTCTCGAAGATCATGGCCAAGCCGCGCCCGCTCATGCGCTGGCGGAAGCGGGCGGGCTCGGCGCGCATCTCGGCGGCGAGGTCGAGCAGGGCGAAGAACTCCTGGCGCGAGAGGTCGGCGAGGTCAATGAAATCGCGCGCCGGAGCGGCGGGCGAAACGGCGAGGCGAGCGGCGGCGGTTTTCGGCATGGGCGGACTCGGCGGTTAGGAGGCGGGGCGTCAGCGGGCCAGCAATTGGCGCAGGCGGCGGCGCAGGGCGGCGCAGGCGGCGTTGTCGGGGGCGATCAGCAGCACGGTGTCATCGCCGGCCAGGGTGCCGGCCAGACCGGGCCAGCCGGCGGCATCGAGGGCGGCGCCGACGCGGGGCGCGGCGCCGGGATCGGTCTTGACCACCAGCAGGTTTTGCGCCGGGCGCAGGTCGCGGACGAATTCGGCGGCGATGCGCGCCAGCTCGATCTCCGCCGGCGGCGCGGGGGCGTTCTCGCCCAGCCGGGCGTAGCCTTCGGGGGTCTTGACCAGCCCCAGTTCCTTGAGGTCCCGCGACAAGGTGACCTGCGTGGCGGCCAAGCCGGCGCGGCGGAGCGCCCTCGCCAGCTGCGCCTGCGAGCGAAAGGCGCGGGCGTGCGCCAGCTTGAGGATCTGTTCCTGGCGGTAGGCTTTGCTCATTCGCGTCGCGGCCGGAATGAATATTTATTCCTGCTGTGAATATTTAAACAGACGGCGGCGGCGGCGTCAACGGCGGCGCCCGGCGGCGCGCCTAGCCGGGAAGGATTTCCCGCAGGTCCCCGACGCGGCGGGTGGCGCGAACATGGTCCAGGTATTCCAGCAGGGGGATGGCGTATTTGCGCGTGACCCCGGTCAGGGACTTGAAGTCGCCGACGCTGAGGCGGGGCGCCTGGGCGCGGCGGGCCAGCAGCGCGCGGCGCAGTTCGGCGACGGCATCGCGGTGCAGAATCAGCTCCGGGGTCAGGCGCAGCAGGACGCCGTCCCGCAGCAGGAGGCCGAGGATCTGCTGCGCGCGGCGCGCGTCCACGCCGGCGCCGGCGAGCACCTCGGCGGCGGCGGGAGCGCGGTAGCCGGCGGCAAGAAACGCTTGTTCAATGCGCCGGCGGGCGGCCAATTCCTGGGCATTGAGCTGGGCGCCGCGGCCGGGAAGGCGCCAGAGCTCGCCCTGGCGCTCCACCTGAGCGCCGGCCGCGAGGCGGTCGAGCGCGGCGCGGATCAGGGCCGGCGGCGCGCCCGCGGGCAGCAGGCGGTGCAGGGCCTCGATGCGGGCGCCCGGCGCCACGGGCTCGGCCTGGTGAAACGCGCCCAGGGCGTGGAGCACATTCTCCTGCCAGCGGCTCCAAGCCGCCGGGGCCCACAAGTGGTCGGCGGCAAGAACGACTCCCTCGGGGGCGGTTTCCGCCCATTGCCGGAGGTCGTCGGGCCGGCGGCCCAGGGCCGGGGCGGCGGTGGTCAGCGGCAGGCCGCGGGCGCCGGCCGCGGCGGCCCATATCGGCAATTTCGCCAGCATCGGCGCGGCGGCGAGGCGGCGCAACCGGTCGGCCCGGCCGCCGCGGCGCTGGCCGGTGGAGACGCCGGGGTCGAGCACGATGCCGCCGCCCAGCGTCAGCGCCGGCGAGAGGCGGCGGAGGATGAAGCGGTCGCCGGCGATCGCGGGCAAGGGCCGGGCCAGCCGGAGCCGCGCCCAACGGGGGGAGCCGCCGTCGCCTCCGGCTGCGTCCCACCAGACCAGGCGGGCCACGGTTTCGGCGGAATACAGATGCAGGCGGAGAGGGGAATGCAAGGCGAGGGCGGGCGCGTCCGGGATGGGGTGCAATTCTACGTCCCAGACCCGGGTCGGACGCAGGGCGCCGGGCGCGGCGAGGGTCATGCCCCGCGCCAACGCCGCGGTTTCCACCGCGGCGAGGTTGAGCGCGACGCGATCGCCGGCGACGGCTTGCTCCGCGGCGGCGCCATGCACCTGGACGCCGCGCACCCGCAATGTGCGGGGGGCGGCGGCTCCATTCCACAACTCCAATTCGGCGCCGGCGGCGATGCGGCCGCTGAGCAGGGTGCCGGTGACCACGGTGCCGAAGCCATGGATGGTGAAAACGCGGTCAATCGGCAGGCGGGGAGGGAGATCGTGGGCGCGAGGGACGGCGCTGCCGGCGGCGGCGAGCAGCGCCGCTTCCAATTCCCGGAGGCCGGCGCCGGTGCGGCTGCTGACCACGACGACCGGCGCCGCCGCTAAAAACGAACCGGCGGTCAGGGCGCGCGCCTGCTGGCGGGCGCGGTCCACGGCCTCGGCGCCGGCGAGGTCGCCTTTGGTGAGGGCGATGACACCGCCGCGGATGCCCAAGAGGCGGCAGATCTCGAAATGCTCCCGCGTCTGCGGCATGACGCCCTCGTCGGCGGCGATGACCAAGAGGGCCAAATCCAAGCCGCCGGCGCCGGCGAGCATGTTGTGGACGAAGCGCTCATGCCCGGGTACGTCAATGAAGCTCAACCGCAGGCGTTCGCCGCCGGGCAGGGCGAACTCGCGGTGGGCGAAGCCCAAGTCGAGGGTGATGCCGCGCCGCTTCTCCTCCGCCAAGCGATCGGGATCGGCGCCGGTGAGGGCGCGGACCAGGGCGCTTTTGCCGTGGTCAATGTGTCCGGCCGTGCCGATGACCAGCGATTTCATGGCGCGCTCTCCGGCGGATGGCCGCGGTGCGGCGGGGCTATCCCGCCGCCTCGGCGGCCAGCGCGCGGGCGGCGGCGACCGGGTCGGCCGCGCGGCTGACCGCGCGGCCCACGACCAGGAAATCCGCGCCGCGGCGGCGGGCTTCGGCGGCGGTGGCGGCTCGCGCCTGATCCTGGGCAGCGGCGCCGGCGGGGCGGATGCCGGGCGTGACGATCAGGAATTCCGGACCGCAGGCGGCACGCACCGCCGCGGCTTCCCATGCCGAACAGACCACCCCATCCATGCCCGCGCGGCGGCAGAGTTGCGCCCAGGCCACCACGCGCGCTTCCACCGGCCCCGGCATGTTCAACTGCGCCATGGCGGCGGCGTCGAGGCTGGTGAGGACGGTGATGCCGAGTAATTCCAGCCGCGCGGAGGGGTCCGGCTGGGCGGCATCCCGGGCCGCGACGGCGGCGCGCAGCATGGCCTCCCCGCCGGCGGCATGGAGGGTCAGCATCCGCACGCCAAGGCCGGCGGCGGAGCGCACGGC
>JAKAUF010000216.1 GCA_021827785.1 Acidobacteriota bacterium
GGATGTGCCCGCGGGCGCCGAAATCGTCATCGAGGGGCGGATCCTGCCGGGGCGGCGGGCCCGCGACGGCCCGTTCTTCGATTATTGCGGCCACGTGCAGACCCAGCCGGCGGCGCCGGTTTTCGCCGCCGACCGGATCCTGATGCGCGAAGGGGCCATCTTCCGCGGCGCGGCCGTGGGGGTCGCGGGGGGCGAGGATCACCAACTGTTCGCGTTTCTGGCGCAGCTCGGGTTGGTGGATTTCCACGGATCCCGCGGCAAACAGCGGCTCCAGAACGTCCTCTGGAAGCACCGGCGGTTTCGCGCCATCCAGGCGATGGGGCAAGCGCGTCGCGCGCTGTTCCCGCGCCGCCGCTCCTAGCCGGCGGGAACTCCAGTCGCGGGGCCGCGCGCGCCAATGACCCGGCGCGCGGGCGGCCATCGCCCAACGGCGGCGCGGGCGGCCCCGCGATTGGCTAGGCTCGCAGATGACGCAGATAGTTGTAGCTGCGCCGGATGCTGGTCAAGATCGGCAGGCTGCAATAATCCTGCTCGACATAGATGTGCTTGGTTCCGGCCAGTTTGACGTGGCGGAAAATCCGCGGCCAATCAATGCGCCCGCCGCCGACGTAATCGAACGGGATGGTTCCCCGCTTCGGCCAGGAGTCGAAATGGTCGCCCGCCGGCATGTGCTTCTTCATGTCCTTGATATGCAGCAGCGGAAAGCGTCCGGGAGCGCGCCGGAACCACGCCACCGGGTCCTGCTTGGCCCAGACCATCCAAAAAATATCCGCCTCGATCTGCAGCTGTCGCGGCGTCGTTTCCTTCAGGAAGACGTCCATCGCCGACGGACCGCCGCCGACATGCACGAACTCCGGCCAGTGCGGGTGATAACAGAGCTGCACGCCCCGCCGCGCCGCCTGATCGCCGGCCCGCGCCAGCAGCTTCGCCTGCTCCCGCCAGTACGACGCGGGCTTCAGGATCGGCTGCATGCAGACGATGTAGCCCATGCCCAGCGCCTTGGCGTGACTGATGGTGGTTTCCCATTCCGCCGGGCTGCCCGGCATGGTCCATGTGCCGCTCCAGGTGACCAGCCCCGCCCGCGCCAAATCCCGTTTGGTTCCCGCCACCCCGCCCGGCAGCGCGTGCAAATCCAACTCCACCGCCGAATAGCCGGCGCTGCGCACTTCGCGCAGTGTCTTTTCCGGCGCTTGCGCGAACATATGCCGCACGGTGTAGATTTCCAGACCGATGGGACCCGGCCAAGCCAGCGGTTCGGCGGCGAAGGCGGGCAGCCGGGTCGCCGCCAAAGCGGCGCCACCGGCGGCGGTGGTGAGGGCGGAGGTGAGGAAGGCGCGGCGATTGAGCATATCAGCAGATCTCCTTGGACCAAAGGTGAACGGGAACGGGTGCAGTATACCTCCCCGCCGGTGGTTTGTCTGCCGCGCCGCGCCAGGAAGGGCACTGTATTTCGCGATACATTGCCGCCATTGCGGGGGCCGCGCCTATCAATAGGGCAATGCTCCGCGCGGCCGGCGACAGGGAACCACCGCGGGCGAGCACGCCGGCGCGACGGCGAATTGGCGGCGCGCGGGCTATGCGGCGCTATGCGCGGGGCTTGGCGGCGGCGTCATCGCCGCCGGCATCCAGCCGATAGCCCACGCCGCGCACCGCGACCAGCAATTTCCGCCCCTCGGCGCGGGCCTCGATCTTGCCGCGCAGCCGCAGCATGTAGACGTCCACGGTGCGCTCGGTGATGAAATGCTGCGGCGACCAGACCGCGTCCACGATCTCCCGGCGCGTTAATGCCCGCCCAGGATGCCGCAGCAGGAACGCCAGCATGCGGAACTCGGTGTCGCTCAGCTCCAGCGGCTGCTCGCCGGCCGGATCGCCGGGCGCCGCCAGCCAAGCGCTGCGGGCGCGCAGGTCCAAGCGGATGGGCCCGGCGCGCAGCTCCTCGCCGCCTCCGCCCCCTTCCCGCAGCCGCGCATGCACCCGCGCCGCCAGTTCCCGCGGGCTGAACGGCTTGGTCACGTAATCGCTGGCGCCGAGCGCAAAGCCCTTCAGCCGGTCCGCCTCTTCCGCCAGCGCCGTAAGCACGATCACCGGCAGTTCCGCCGCCGCCGGATCTTGCCGCAGTTGCCGCAGCAATAAGAGCCCGCTGCCGGCGGGCAGCATCAAATCCAGGATCAGCAGCGCCGGCCGCAGCGTGGCGACCTGCGCCAGAACCCCCTCGCCGGTCGCGTTGACGACCGCGCGGAATCCCTCGCGCTCCAGCTGCCGCCGCACCAGTTGCGCCACGTCGGGGTCGTCTTCGACGACCAAGATCCAGGGCCCGGCGCCGGGTTTCGCCTCCGGCCCTGCGCCGCTCACGGCTAGGCGCGGGGCGCCACCCGCCCCGCCGCCGATTCCCATTGATGGTGCCGGACATCCACGCCTTCGACCCAAAAGATCACTTCTTCCGCGATGTTGGTGGCGTGGTCGGCCAGCCGTTCGAGATTGCGCGCCACGAAGATCAAACTGAGCGCCCGCTCCACGATCGCCGGATCGGCGATCATGCGGCGGATCAGTTCGCGAAAAATCTGGTCCCGCGCCGCGTCCACTTCCTCATCCGTTTCCAGCACGCGCCGCGCCTGCTCGGCATCCCGCGCCAGCAGCGCGTCCAGCGCCTCCCGGACCATCATCTCCGCCCGCGCCGCCATCAGCGGCAGGTCCACCAGCGGGGGCGTCACGGGCTGCGCCAGCAGATGCGGCACCGCCTGGCAGATGTTCACCGCCAGGTCGCCCATCCGCTCCAGGTTGTTGTTGATCTTCACCACCGCCGCCAAGAACCGCAGATCGGCCGCCAACGGCTGCTGCAA
The DNA here is from genome assembly GCA_021827785.1 of Acidobacteriota bacterium. Lineage (GTDB taxonomy): Bacteria > Acidobacteriota > Terriglobia > Terriglobales > SCQP01 > JAKAUF01. The sequence goes on from JAKAUF010000216.1 coordinate 2,841, forward strand.
GGCGAAGAGCCGCAGCGCCCGCTCGTCAATCTCCACCTCCAGGCGGTTGATCTCCGGCTCGATCTCATGCAGCACCGTCTCGCTCGCCGCGGGATCGCGCTCGCTGAGCGCCCGCATGCCGCGATGGATGGCGGTCTCCACCAAGCCGCCCATTCGGACGACCAGCTCCTTCAGTTCTTCCATCTCCTCGGCGAAATGTTTGCGCATGGGCCTGATCCATCCCTAGCCAAAGCGGCCGGTCAGGTAGTCTTCCGTTTCCTTCCGGCCGGGATTGGTGAATAGCTGCTGCGTCGGCGCGGTTTCCACCAGCCGCCCGGACAAAAAGAATGCCGTGCGATCGCTGATCCGCGCCGCCTGCTGGAGATTATGCGTCACGATGATGATGGTGTAACGCGTTTTCAGCTCCAGCGCCAATTCCTCGATGCGCGAGGTGGCGATGGGATCGAGCGCCGAAGCGGGTTCATCCATCAGCAAAATCCGCGGCTCGATGGCCAGGGCGCGGGCGATGCACAGCCGCTGCTGCTGCCCGCCGGAGAGCGCGTGCGCCGGCGTATCCAGCCGGTCCTTGACCTCATCCCACAGCCCGGCCAGTTGCAGGCTGCGTTCCACCGCCGCGTCCCGGTCCGCCTTCCGCTTGGCCAGCCTATTGACCTTCAGGCCGTAGGCGACGTTGTCGCGGATGGAAAACGGGAAGGGATTGGAGCGCTGAAAAATCAAACCCACCCGCCGCCGCAGGGCGATCGGATCGGCGCCGGGAGCGTAAATGTCCTCGCCCTCCACCCGCACCACGCCGGTCAGCCGGGTGTTGGGGATGGTGTCGTTCATCCGGTTCAAGGTGCGCAGGAAGGTGCTTTTGCCGCAGCCGGAAGGCCCGATCAGGGCCAGGATCTCGCGCTCCGGCGCGGTTAGCGTAATGTCGAACAGCACCTGCCGCGAGCCGTAATAGAAATTGACCTCGCGCGTGGCGACCGCTTCCGCGGGCTCCGCCGCCGGCTGGGCCGCCGGCCGCGCCCGGGTCACGGCGGCGCGAAAATCCAGGTCAGGCATGCGGTTTTTCCTCCCGCGTCGCCGCCGCCGGCGCCGCGTGGCGTGCCTCGCCGGCAAACAGCGGCAGCCGAATCGTGAAGCTGCTGCCGCTGCCCAAGCGGCTGGCCATTTCGACCGTGCCGCCGTGCTCCTGGGCGATATGCTTCACCAGCGCCAGCCCCAAGCCGCTGCCGCCCGGGCGGGCGTGGCTTTTATCCGCGCGATAGAAGCGCTCGAAGACATGCGGCTGGTCCAAGGAACTGATTCCCACCCCATTATCCCTAACCTGCAAGCGATAGTCGCCGCCGCAAACCTGGCCGCTCAGTTCCACCGCCAGCGCCGCCGCCGCGCCCGCGCCTGCTCCCTGGGTTCCGTGCACCAGGGCATTTTCTCCTAGATTCAGCAGCGCCCGGTGCAGCGCCTCGGCGTCGCCCCGCACCCAGCCCGGCTCAGCCGCGCCCACCGTCACCACCGCACCTCGTTCCGCCGCCAAGGGCCGCAGCACCGCCGCCGCCGGCGCCAGCAGCTCCGCGGCGTTCAGACGCTGAAACTGGAAGGGATATTGGCCGGTCTCCATTGAACTTAGGGTCACCAGGTCCGCCGCCAGCTTTTCCAGCCGCCGGGCATTGTGCTGGATCACGGCCAGCGGTTCGCGCCATTCCGCTCCTCCCCCCAGCGCCGCCAAGTCCTCCTGCAAGATTTCGGCGTACCCGCGGATGGAGGTGACCGGCGTGCGCAATTCATGCGAGGCGGCGGCAATGAAGTCGCGCCGCACGGTTTCCAGCCGCGCCAGGGCGGTGATGTCCCGGGCGGCCAGCACCACGCCATCCTCCGCCCAAGGCGTGACCTCGACCTGCAACACCCGGCCGTCGGCCAGCTCTAGGCGTCCCGTCTTGCGCCCGGATTTTCCCGCCGCCAGCCACTGCGCCAGTTCCGGAATCCGCGCCAGCGCCGCCGGCCGTTCGCCCGCCCGCGTGCCGTGCAGCGGCCAAAGATCATTGGCCGCGTGGTTGGCGAACAATAGCCGTCCCGCCGGATCCAGCGCGGCGACCGCCGTGTCCAGCCCATCCAAAATGCCTTGCAGCCGCGCCGACTCCGCTGCCGCCGCCTGGGCCTGCCGCCGCTCCTGCCGCCAAGCCGGCGTCAGGATCTCGGCGACCGGCGCCAGCGCCGGCGGGGGCGGAGATTCCGGGTGCTGGATGAACTTTCGGGCCCATTCCTGCCACTGCCGCCGGACCGTCCCGCCCGCCGCCAGCTGCGGCCAACTTCGCCATTGCATCATTCCGGCCTCATGCGTTCTGGGCCATCGCCCGGAATCGGCGGCCCGCAAGCTCGCAGCGGTTTCGTCGCGCCGCAACGCCACCACGCGAGCAGCGCCTCGCCCGTATGTTCCTTGTTGCCGGAATCGTGCGTCACTATTCCCATTATCGCCACCCGCCGCCGCCGGTTCGGAGCCGCCGAAGAAGGTTTCATCGAACCGTCATAATTCCCCGCCGCCGCGAATCGCCGCCCCATCGCCTGAGCGAAGCCCATGCGCCGGGCGCACGCACGCCGGCCGCGCGCGTGCCGGGGCAACGGTGCGTTGGGCCAAACCTCCGATTCATCAAACCGTCATAATCCTTTTCGGCTGATTGCGGCAATCTGGTCGTGACCCATTCGGTTCTCACCACCGTGCTTATGAACAAGACATCTGCCATCTCGCTCAGCCTGGCGTTTTCTCTCTCCGCATGGGCCGCGGCGCCCAAGCCCAAGGCTGCACCCAAAGCCAAGAAATCGGCCGCCTCGATCCGCGCCGTCGCCGCTCCCGCGAAACATGCGGTGACGCCGGCGCAGCCGGGATCGGGCGGCGCGAACGCCGTGGCCGCTCCGCGATCCGGCGCAGGCGGCCGGCACGATGCCCCGCTGGGATTCCGTATCGGCGGCGCCACCTTCACCCCCGGCGGCTTTCTCGATTGGACGTCGGTTTGGCGCTCCACCACCGTCGGCAGCGGCATCGGCACCAACTTTGGCTCGATTCCGTTTTCCAATACGCCCTCCGGCCAGCTCAGCGAATTCAACGAGAGCGCGCAGAACTCCCGCCTGGCGCTGATGGTCAGCGCCCATCCCGGCGCGGAGCAAGTGACCGGCTATGTGGAGGCGGATTTTCTCGGCGTACTGCCCGCCAACGGCCACGTCAGCAGCAACAGCAACAGCTTGCGCATGCGCCTCTATTGGGTGGATGTCCGCCGCGGACATTGGGAGGTGCTGGGCGGGCAGAGCTGGAGCCTGCTGACGCCGAATCGCAAGGGACTGTCCCCGCTGCCCGCCAACATCTTCTTCACTTCGAACATGGAC
>JAKAUF010000188.1 GCA_021827785.1 Acidobacteriota bacterium
CCCTGCCCTTGGCATACCCAACATCCCGCGGCCACGGGAGCACTCGTGGAGGTGCGTGGGGTAGGGCTCCTGCCCTGCGTAGCGTCGCCCTCCGGGCGGCGTCCCCGTTCCGCTGTCCCTCAGCCCGGCCGCGCGGAGCGCGACCGCACGCAAGCCGGAGGCATACCCCACATCCCGCGGCCACGGGAGCATTCGCGGAGGTGCGTGGGGTAGGGCTCCCGCCCTGCGTTGCGTCGCCCTCCGGGCGGCGTCTGCCCGTCCTCCGTCCCACGTCCCCCGCCCCGGCGCTTGGCATACCCCACATCTCCGCGGCCGGCGGCAACATTCCTGGCGGCGGACGGAATTTTGGACGGCGGCGGGGTTACTGTTTTGCAACTATTTTCGCCACGGGGGTTGGGCCGGGCCGGGGGGCTGAAGGGTGGAGTTCACTGCCCCGCGGGAGCGCGAGGCAACATATAATCAATCGTCATGCCGGAAATTACCGTCAAGCAGCCGCATCGTCTCGGACAGGAGGAAGCCGCCATGCGGTTGCGGGCGGAAGTCTCCAACCTGAAGGCCCAATTCGCGGGCCGATTTTCCGTGGTCCATGAAACCTTGGAAGGCTATAGCTGGAGCGCGGAGTACGAGGCGCTGGGCCTGCGCGCCTCCATCGCGGGCTTGATCGAGGCCGGCTACGTCGAGGCCCGCCTCTGCCTGCCGGCCATGGCGGGCATGCTCACCGACGTCGTGCAGCGCCAAATCGGCGTCCGCCTCGCCGCCTGCCTGGCGTAGGCGGAAGGACCCGGCGCGAGCGACGGGCCGCTGGACCGCGACAGGCACGGTGCGGCAACGAGCTAGCACGGTGCCGCGGGCGTGTTTTTTCAGCAGCGCGAGGTCTGAATCAATGGGCGACTATTTCGAGGGCCTGGTCCTCCCCGGAACGCAGCCGCCGGAGCGCCCGAAGGGGACCGATTGGCTGGGCTGGTCCCAGCTTGTGCTCGCCGCGCTCGCGCTCGTCGCGGGCGCCCGATCCCTCTCGTCCACGTTCGTCTGGGTATTCGCGCTACTGCTCTCCCTGCTGGTCGGCCGGGCGTTGGCGTGGCCGGTCGTCCGGAGGCTTTTGCGCCTTTGCGCGTCAGCCTGGACGTCGCGCTCGAGGCTGCGGTTCGCCCGCTCCCAATCGGCGGCGCTCGAACGCCAAATCGGCGCGCTCGGGATCCTGGTGCGCACCGGCAACGACGCTAGAGCCCTCTCGGCGGTGCTAGGGTCCCTCCCCTCGCTCCAGCAGGAGGAAAAGCTCAGGCGGGCCTTCGACGCGTGCGCGCTCTTCAACGACCTTTGGGTCCTCCTTTCGCTTTCAGGCCCGCCCAGGCGCGGCTTCACCCTCGAAGGGTTCGCCAACCGCGTCCGGCTGCTAGATTTTGCTGTGGTGCAGTTCGCCCGGACGTGCTGCGAGCCGATCTTCGATCCCGCGCGCGGGGCTCCTCGGCTGCAGGGGGACGACCGTAACCGCCTGCTCGGCTGGCGTGAGCAGTTCAACGCCTTCCTTGACGAATACGGGAAGTTCCGGGAGGTCCTCGCCAACCTTGGGGACCCCAGCATCCCTGGGAAGGTCTTCTTCGCCCCGCTGCCGTTTCCCCCCGAACAGGGTGCCCGGGCCGCGCCGCAAGCTAGCGCGTAAGTGGGGCGTTTCGGCGCCGACCAGCGTCGCCCGTCAGCGAACGAAAAGTCCGCCCGTACCCGTTGGCCCGAACTCGGTGCGCTGGAACCCGTCCGCTAGAAGGTCGACCTGCACGCCAAGGAAGCGCTTGGAGACGTCCTTCCCATTTCCCTGGAACTGCGCCCCGTCGTCGGTCTGAAGGAGGTAAAGGCCCGACCCGTCGGAGGCGGCGTAGATCACTAATTGGCGCACGTCGCTCGTGCCCTGCCTGGTGTAAACCGCTCGACACGCCACAGGCCCCCGCGGAAACTCGGGCGCTCCACCCTGACGGTTGCGCTCGGCCCAATCCGTGATCTCCCCCAGGTTCGCGGGTTGGCCGTGCCGGCTGCGCACGTCGAGGCTCAGCCTCCCGCCTTGTCCTTCGGTGATGGCGAGGTCTCCGCAGCGCACCTGCTGCGACCAGGCATGCGCTCCTGGGGTGCATGGGCGGAAAAGCGTGACGACGCGGGCCTCGCTCACGTCGGCGATCCGCACGTCTGCGCCCCAGCTGTTCTTGCCCTCCGTGACGGCTACGGCTTGGCCCAGGCGTCCCCGAAGGCGGCTGTAATTGCCTTCCGCCACGGGGTCGGCGAGCCCCGCCCCGATCGCTCGCAGGTGTTGGTTCCTTTGCTCGTCAAGCTCCGACGATAGGCGGTTGCGCTCTGCGCTGAGCCGATTGGCCTCGCTTGAATGGCGTAGGCCGGCGGCGAGCAGCGCCAGGGAGGGAACCCCGAGGAGGACGCTCTGCACCCAACGATGGGCCCAGAGAAACGCCGCCACGCCGGTGTGGAGCGCCACCGCAGTTGCGAGCAAAATCCCTGCGCCCACGATAACGACTGCCTTGCCTACCCGGGCGCGGCTGACCGTCGGTGCGCTGCGCGAGTCCATGGGCGCTAGCTTACACTTGTTTTTTTGGCCGGATTGCTGCGTTTCAGAGCGGCGGGTGGTACGGTGCTGCGCTGCGCTAGGCCTCGCGCGGGGCGCCTGCGGGCGGGCGGTCCCGGGGCGAGCAGTTGCTTCCGCGCCCGTGTTCGGCGCGTCAGCGGGGGGGAAAACGGCGCGATGACGGTGAGCATTAACGACAAGATCGCGAAGCTGAGCCCGGCGCAGCGGAGAAAGGTTGAGGCGCGGGCGGCCGAGCTGGTAACGGAGGAAATGACGCTGCGGGAGTTGCGCCGCGCGCGGAAGCTGACGCAGGCGCGGGCGGCCAAGAAGCTGGGGGTCACGCAGGACAGCGTTTCGAGAATCGAACGGCGGAGCGACCTCTTGCTTTCGACGCTGCGGAAAACCGTGGAGGCGATGGGCGGGAAGCTCTCCTTGGTAGTGGAGTTCCCGGGCCGCCCGCCGGCGGTCGTGTCCGGCCTGGCAGCCGCGGGCGAGCCCGCCGAGACGACGGCACACCAGAACGGGCGGGAAGGCGGAAGCGCAGCCGGCCGCGAAGCCCTGCCCAGCGGCAGCCCCGAGCGTCCCGGAGCCCCGCTAGAGCGGAATAGAAGACCGGGCGCCTTCGCCCCGGGGACCCGGACGAACGCGGCGTTAGACGGCGGCGCAGTTGGGGTACTCGGGGAAATAGAGGCGGCCGTTCCAGCCGAGGGTCTTGATGCCGGGCTCGGTGGTGTAAAACGCGCCGAGGATCCAGTTGCGGGCGGCGAGGTAATGGCGGTAGGTCAGGCTATCCTCGGGGGCGGATTCGGCGGCGGTGAGCAGGGCTTCCTGCTGCGCGGCGGTGAGCTGCTTGAAGGGGCGGCGATGCCGGCGGCGGGCGGCGGCGTCGAAGGCGCCCAAGGCGTCGAGCAGGCGCTGGCGGGCGCGGGGACCGACGCTGACGGTGCCGACCGGGACGCTGTTGCCGGTGCTGAAATGCTGCTCCGCCTCGGCGGGGATGACGCTGAGCAGCAGGTCAATGAACTCATGCGCCTTGGCGCTCTTGGCGCCGGGGGCGATGTGCTCGCCCATGGCCACCAGCGTCGCGACCTGATGGTCGTCGAGGAACTTGGGCTGCCATGCGCCGTGGGATTTTTCGGCGGCGGCGCTGGCCGGCGCGGCGGGGTCAAGATCGGCCGCGCGGGCGCGGGAACCGCGGCCGATGGCGGCGGCTTCGGCGGCGAGCGGGAAGGCGAGGCCGGCGCCGGCCAAACCTCCGGCCATCTGTCCCAACATGCGGCGGCGGCTGACGCCGGCAGAAGCCGGTGGCGCCGTCCGGCCGGCCTGCGCATCCTTATTGTCAGTGTTGCGGTTCCGTAGCATCGCTCGTTTGCTGTCCTGCTCCATCGTTGCGCCTCCGCCGAATGCGAAATGTTGGTGCGAAATCTTCTGTTTGCCCGGATGCTGCGCGAGCTTGGAACGAATTTGCGGGCGAGGCCGCCCGCGCGCCCAGCATAACGCATGCGGAGCATGCGCGCAGCGGGAATTTGCCTAACGGCGTGCGGTTGCGGCGCCGGGCGCGCGGACAGGCGAGGACGCCCATCCCACTTTCTCCGCCCGAGCGCGCCAGTAGGGTAGCCGTCCACGGCTGCCCAGCGAAGCTGCCGTCCTCGGCTGCCAAAACACCGGACAGGCGGGACACCCGTCCCACTGTTCTCCGCGCGGACGCGGAATGTGAGCGAGATGACAGGCGAGGCCGCCCGCTCCGCAATCTTCGCGCCGGCGCGGCGGCTTGGGATTGCTTTCCGTGGCGCGGTGTGAAACTATCGCTCCCTTGCGGGTAAAAAAGGGGAGACCATGGCGGAACCGTATGACGTAATCGTGGTGGGTTCAGGCGCGAGCGGCGGCTGGGCCTGCAAACGGCTGGCGGAAGGCGGATTGAAGGTGGCGCTGATTGACGCCGGGCGGCCGCAGTCCGACGCCAACTTCTGCGAGCACCAGCCCGCCTATGAGCTGCCCTACCGCAACCAGGCGCGCTACCTGCTGGAGAAGACGCAGGCGGTGCAGATGCAGTGCTACGCCTGCGACGAGTTCACGCACAACTGGTACTGCAACGACCTGGACGAGCCGTACACGACCGACAAGGACATGCCCTTCAGTTGGCAGGGACGGGTGCGGATGGTCGGCGGGCGGACGAACTGCTGGGGACGCGTGAGCCTGCGGCTGAGCCACTACGACTTCAAGGCCGCCAGCTACGACGGCTATGGCGTGGACTGGCCGCTGGATTATCCCGACCTGGCGCCCTACTACGACATCGTGGAAGAGTACGTCGGCATCACCGGCATGATGGAGCACCTGCCGCAGCTGCCGGACGGGAAGTTCCAGCCGCCGATGGGGCTGAGCTGCGCGGAGATGCAGTTCCGGGTGCGGGTGAAGGACAAGATGAACCGCACCATGACGCTGGCCCGCTGCGCCAACTTGACGCGCGGCATCAACGGCCGGGCGCCCTGCCATTACTGCGGGCCCTGCCACCGCGGCTGCGTCGCGCACGCCTATTTCAACTCCTCCTTCACCACCGTCGCCGACGCCATCCGCACCGGGCGCTGCACGCTGATCCCCAACGCCATGGCCTACCGCGTGGAGATGGAAAAGGACCGGGAGCGGGCCAACGGCGTCTACTACATTGACCGCATCACGCGCGAAGGCCATTTCGTGAAGGCGCGGGCGGTGGTGCTGTGCGCGCAGGCGCAGGAGTCGGCGCGCATCCTGCTGAACTCGCACAGCCCGCGGCATCCCAACGGCCTGGCCAACTCCAGCGGCGCGGTGGGCCGGTACTTCATGGACAACGTGATGGGCGGCGGCGCGGCCGGGGAGATGGAGGGCCTGAACGAGAAGCCGACGCTGAGCGGGCCGAAGCGGCCGGCCGATCTGTACACGGTGCGCTTCCGCAACCTGCCCTTCGACCCCGCCAGCAAGACCGACAAGTTCATCCGCGGCTACGGCTACGAGGGCGGCGGCGGCGTGGATTACAACTGGGGGGCGCGGGGCTTCGGCGGCTACTTCCGCAAGGCGGTCTTCGATCCGCGGGTGACGATCGGCTTTGGCGGCTTCGGCGAAAGCCTGGCGCGCTGGGAAAACCACGTCTCGATTGATCCCGAAGTGGTGGATGCGTTCGGAATTCCGGTGCTGCGCTTCCACGTCAAGTACGGCGAAAACGAATTCGCCATGGTCAAGGACATGGCCGAGCAGATGGGCGAGATGCTGGAGGCGGCGGGGGCGAAGAACATCCGCACCTACGCCAATCCGACCATTCCCGGCTGGGCCATCCATGAGCTGGGCGTGGCGCGGATGGGCAACGATCCCAAGACCTCGGTGCTCAATCAGTTCGAGCAATCCCACGACGTGCCCAACTTGTTCGTCATGGACGGTTCGGCGTTTCCCTCCTCCGGCTGCCAGAACGTGACCCTAACGATCATGGCGCTGTGCGTGCGGTCCTGCGACCACTTGATGCAGGAAATGAAGCGCGGCGCGATCTAGGCGCAGCCGGTTGCCCTGGGGACTCGGCCGGACGGCGGCATAACCCCCTGGCGCGCGGGTAGCCGCGCTGGGCGAGGCCGCACTGGGCGGAAGGCCGACCGC
>JAKAUF010000376.1 GCA_021827785.1 Acidobacteriota bacterium
CGAGACCTGCGAGCGGCAGCCAACAGTTCACCGCCCGCGATGTTGTCCCCGCTGGGACGTGCTCGAAGCCCCCTCTCGCGCCGCCGCCCCCACCGCCGCTGCATTCCTCTCCACCCTCCAGGCCCGCATGCCCTTTTCGATCCGCGCCGTACAGGTCGATGGCGGCAGCGAGCTCGCCGCCGCGTTCGAGCAGGCCTGCCAGCAGCTCGGCCTTCGCCTGTTCGTTCTCCCTCGCCGCCCCCAAGCTCAACGGCCGCGTCGAACGCGCCAACCGCACCCATATCGAGGAGTTCCATGAGATCACTCCCCGGGATTGGTGCCTGCCCGCTCTCAACCGCGACCTCCGCGCTTGGGAACATACCTACAACGCCGCCCGCCCTCATCGGGCCCTCAGCTACCGCAGCCCGCCGGAGTTCCTGCAGCAACTCCAGCCGGCCGCCCCGGCGAAAGGACCCAGCTGTAACACATCTACCGGACGAGTACATCTGCTTGTTCAGGCGGGCCGCGGCGTGTAACCTAAGCCGGAGGCTTCCAGCGAAATGCGCATAGAAATTGAATCCCGCCACCTGGGCGGCGCGGTGGTGGTGCTGCGTCCCGAGGTCTTTCGGGACGACCGGGGGTTTTTCATGGAAAGCTACCGGCGCGACCAGTTCGCCGCCCTTGGCTTGCCCACCGAATTTGACCAGGACAGCCATTCCCGTTCCCGCCGGGGGGTGCTGCGCGGCTTGCATTTCCAATGGGATCCGCCGATGGGCAAGCTGATGCGCGTGACCGTGGGCGCGGCCTATCTGGTGGCCGTGGATATCCGGCCGGATTCACCGACGCTGGGGCAGTGGTTTGGATTGGAGGTCTCCGCCGAGAACGCGCTGCAAGTCTGGGCGCCGGCGGGCTTCGCCCGCGGCTTCTGCGTCTTGAGCGACTTGGCGGAGGTGCAGTATAAATGCACCGGCATTTATAATTCTCAGGCTGAGTCGGGCATTCGGTGGAATGATCCGGCCTTGGGAATCAAATGGCCGGTGAACGAGGCTCTGGTCTCCGCCAAGGACGCCAAGGCGCAGACGCTCGCGGAGTGGCTGCGGCGGCCGGAAGCAGCGCATTTTCGCTTGGACACGGAGAACTCACGATGAAACTGCTCATCGCCGGCGGCGCCGGTTACATCGGGTCGGTGCTGATCCCTAAACTCCTCGACCGCGGCTACGAAATTGACGTCGTGGATCTGTTCTGGTTCGGCAACCAACTGCCGGCGGGCCCGCGCATTCTGCAGAAGGATATTTTCGATCTCCAGGTCGCGGATTTGAAGGGCTACGACGCAGTCGTTTTTTTAGCGGGGCTCTCCAACGATCCGATGGCGGAGTTCTCGCCGAGCAAGAACTTCATCTTCAACGCCGCCGCCCCCGCCTACCTGGCCTATATCGCCAAGCAAGCGGGCGTGAAACGCTATGTCTACGCGTCTTCATGTTCGGTCTACGGCTACACCCAAGGCGTGCTTTACGACGAGGACAGGCCGGCGGTCTGCGGCTATCCGTACGGCATTTCCAAGCTGCAAGGCGAACAGGCGGTGCTGCAACTGTGCGATGACAGCTTCTCGGTCATCTCATTGCGCAAGGGCACGGTCAGCGGCTATAGCCCGCGCATGCGCTTTGACCTGATCATCAACGCCATGTTCCGGAGCGCCATGCGGGACGGCGTGATCACGGTGAACAACCCCGCCATTTGGCGGCCCATACTGGGCATTCAAGACGCCGCGAGCGCCTACATTCGGGCCATCGAGGCGGCGCCGGGCGTATCCGGCATCTTCAACATTGCCTCCGGCAACTTCACCGTGGGCGAGGTCGGCGACCGGGTGCGCGAGGTGGTGGAGGACAAGCTGGGCCGGAAGATCGGGCTGAATATCAAGCACATTCAAGACTTTCGCAACTATCAAGTCAGCATTGACCGTGCCCGTTCGGTGCTGAGCTTCCACCCGCGCGCCGCTGTTGGCGCCATCGTCGAGGAACTGCTGGCACATTGCGCCGAGATCACCGATTGGGACGATCCCCGCTACTTCAACATTCAGGTGCTGCGGCAACGGGAGCAGTCGCTGGCGGCAGCGGTCGGGGCATGATGCGGATCTTTAACGCAACCCGGCGCTCCGCACCAATCGAGAATGGCGGTCGCGCACGGGGGGTCGCCCTCGCCGACGGTGATACTCGGTACGTACGTGGAGGGCCTTCGCCGTTGGATTTCTGCGCGATTGCGCACGAATCGCGGTACCAGTGGGCCACAAGGCGTTTCGATTTGGCCGGGAAAACGGTATTGGATCTCGGATGCGGCTCCGGCTATGGCACCAAGATATTGGGGGCAGTCTGCGGAGAGGCGAGAGGGGTGGACCGCTCGCAGGCCGCAATAGACTTTGCCAATATGCATTACGCAGGCGGGAACACGCGTTTCGACGTGGGGGATGTCTGCGGCCCCAACCTATTGGCCGGGCAGGCGTTCGATTTCGTGTTTTCGTTTGACGTGATCGAACACCTAGAGCGGTATTTCGATTTTCTCCTTAACGCTGTGCGGCTATTGCGGACGGACGGCACCTTCATCCTAGGCTGCCCAAACCGTCTCCAGACGTTCGCCTGGAACCGGACCTGGAACCCGTACCATTTTCAGGAGTTTTCTCCCTGGCAGTTCCGTCGGCTTCTGCCCCTTTATTTCGGCGATGTCCGGTTGGTCGGGCAGGATTTCTCGGATCCCTTGACGCGCCGGTCGGCGCTACGCCAGAACCGTGGGCCGGAGCCGCACTTCTTCAAATCATCCCTTCGCGGGCTGGTGCCAGGTTCCTTATTGCCGATCCTACGTCGCTGCCGCACCCTACTATCCCGAGGTCGGACGGCGGGGGCGGCATTTCGCGTTGACGACGTGAGCTTCTTCGAGGAGCCGGGTGATTCCGTGCTCGATTCTTGCTTCGGGATAATAGCGATATGCTCCGCTCCGAGGGAGCCGTGCGCGTTCGACTGATCTCGGCCGGCCGCCGCAGGGGCGGAATCGAGGCGAGCGCGTTATGAAGATCATGCTGATCGGCTCCGGCGGCCAGCTCGGCCGCGATTTGCATGCCGCCGTGCAAGCGAGCGGCCACGCAGTAGCGCCGCGCACGCATGCCGAACTGGACGTGCGCGACGCCGCAGCGTTGGAGGCGCAGGTGGCGGCCGAGCGCCCGGATGCCGTGGTCAGCACGGCGGCATTTCATCACGTCGAGACCTGCGAGCGGCAGCCAGAGGAGGCATTCGCCACCAATGCCTTCGGCGTGCTGAATCTGGCCCGGGCCTGCCAGCGCCACGGTGCGGCGCTAATGCACTTCAGCACCGATTACGTTTTTGACGGCGAGCAGCGGACTCCGTACCGGGAAGGCGACCGGCCGCGGCCGCTGAACGCGTACGGCATGTCCAAGCTGGCGGGAGAATACCTGCTGGCGGCGAACTGCCCACGGCACTTCATTGTGCGCACGACGGGTTTGTATGGGGTCGCCGGGAGCGCGGGCAAGGGGGGCAACTTCGTGGAGACGATGCTGAAAAAGGCCGCCGCGGGCGACGCCATCCGGGTCGTCCGCGACCAGGTGCTGACACCCACCTATACCGTGGATCTGGCGGCGAAGGCGCTGGAACTGCTGGCGACCGAGCGGTTCGGCCTGTACCACGTCACCAATGAGGGCCAGTGCTCCTGGTTCGAGTTCGCCGCCAAAATCTTCGCCCTCGCCGGCCTGCACCCGGACCTTACTCCTGTGGATTCTGCTACCTTTGCAAGTTCCGTCCACCGGCCGGCGTTTTCGGTGCTGGCTAAGGACGGCCTGCGGGCTGCCGGTCTGGCGCCGATGCCGCCGTGGGAAGATGGGCTGGCGCGCTATTTGCAATCGCGGTCCGCCGCACGAGGATAACGCACCGATGGTCATTACCCGCACCCCCTTTCGCATTTCGTTCTTTGGCGGAGGGACCGATTATCCGATCTGGTACCGCGCGCACGGCGGGGCCGTGCTGGGCGCGGCCATTGACAAGTATTGCTACATCACCTGCCGCTACCTGCCGCCATTTTTCGCCCATCACAGCCGCGCCATCTATTCCAAGATCGAAAACGTGGCGGGCAACGGCGACTTCGAGCATCCCTCCATCCGCGCCTGCCTCGCCCATCTCGGCGTGGCCGACGGGGTGGAGATTCACCACGACGCGGACTTGCCCGCCCGTACCGGGCTGGGGACCAGCTCCTCGTTTACCGTGGGCCTGCTCCACGCCCTACATGCCCTGCGCGGCGAAATGCGGGATCGCTCGGAGCTGGCCACCGAGGCGATTCATGTGGAGCAGGTCCTGCTGCGGGAGAACGTCGGCGCGCAGGATCAGGCGTTTGCCGCCCACGGCGGCTTCAACCTGATCCGCTTTGCCCAGGACGGAACGGTCAGCGTGCAGCCCGTCGTCACGGCGCCGGAGCGTCTGGAACAGCTCCAGCGCCACTTCCTGCTCTTCTTCACCGGCTTTACCCGCACCGCCTCGGAGATCGCGCGGCAACAGATCGCCAACACGCCGCAGCGCCAGGACGAACTGGCGGCGATGCGGCAGCTGGTGGACAGGGCGGCCAGAGTGTTGACCGACAGCGCCCGTCCGCTGGCGGAGTTCGGTGCATTGCTTGACGAGACTTGGCGGCTGAAGCGGCAACTGGCGGACAACATCAGCAACAGCGCCCTGGATGAAATCTATGCCACCGCCTGCCAGGCGGGCGCCCTGGGCGGCAAGCTGCTGGGCGCGGGGGGCGGCGGTTTCATGCTGTTTTTCGTGCCCCCGGAGTGCCAAGCCCGGGTGCGCCAGGCGCTCGACCGGCTGCTGCTGGTTCCCTTCCGCTTTTCCGCTTCCGGCAGCGAGCTGATTCACTACGAGCGGCGCGAGCCGTTTTCCGCCGATCTGGCGCGGGACCGCCAGCGCGTCTATGGCCATCACGCCTAATGCGGACCGGGCTCGATCCGGCCCAACTCCGTTGCCCGATTTGATCCGGCGCTTCGCCCACCTGCGAGTGGCGATCGTGCACCATTGGTTTGTTCGCCAGGGCGGCGGCGAGGGGTTCGTCGCCCACCTCGCCGAACTTTTCCCGCAGGCCGACCTGTTTGCCCTCACTGCCCGGCCCGAAGGGATTCCAATACGCCTGCGCGGCCGGAAGCTGACCACCTCCTGGCTGCAGAAGGTGCCCGGCTCCCGCCGCTACCACCGCCTGTTCCTGCCGTTATTTCCACTGGCTCTGGAGCAATTTGATCTGAGCGGTTATGACCTGGTCATCAGCTCCGACTCGGGCCCGGCCAAGGGCGTCGTGACCGGCACCAAGACGTGCCATATCTGCTATTGCCATTCACCGATGCGGTATCTGTGGGAGATGTACCCGGAATACCGCCGCCAGGCGCCGGGTGGCGCCCTGGGCCGCGCTGTCTTCGCGCTGTCCAGCCATTATGTGCGGCAGTGGGACCTGGCCACGGCATCCCGTCCGGATTTCTTCGCCACCAATAGCCTCACCAGCGCCCGCCGGATCCGGAAGTTCTACCGGCGGGACGCCACGGTCATTTACGGTCCGATCGACACTGGGTCGTTCCAGGCCGCCGCGCAACGGGAGCCCTTCTATCTGGTGGTCTCGCGCCTGGTCGGGTATAAGCGCGTGGACCTGGCCATCGAGGCCTGCAATCGCCTCGGCCGGCAGTTGGTGGTCATCGGATCCGGTGAAGAAGCGGCGGCGCTACGGCGGCGCGCGGGCCCAACCGTGCGCATGCTGGGTAATTGTTCCGGCGCCGCCGTACGCGAGCATTACAGCCGGTGCCGCGCGCTGTTATTCCCGGGCGAGGAGGATCAAGGCGTTACGCCGATCGAGGCGCAGGCCAGCGGCGCACCGGTGATCGCCTTCGGCCGTGGTGGCGCCCTGGAAACCGTGCGAGGTTGGTGGCCCGGGCAGCCGATGCCCCCGGACGCGACCGGGGTGTTCTTTCCGGAGCAGAGCGCGGACGGCCTGGTGGCTGCCATGACCGCGTTTGAGGAACACGAGGCGGAATTCTCGCCCGCGGTGTTGCGGGAGCAAGCGGAGCGCTTTGATGTCAGCCGCTTCTATCCGCGCATGGCGGATTTCATCTCCAGTTGTTTGGAGCAATGGCACGGCGAGGGCGGCGATGCCGCGCCGCCAATAGC
>JAKAUF010000330.1 GCA_021827785.1 Acidobacteriota bacterium
GCGCCGAGCGTTCATCGCGCGGCCCCGCCGGGCCTTGCCCGACCCCGTTCCTGCTGAAAAGCGGCGCGGAAAACTCGCTGGAGGGATCACTCAAGCCCCAATGCGCCGATTTTCAGCAGCCTGCTAGCGCCCCGCAGGCGCATTCTCGCGCTCTGGGCCGGCGATTGTCCCGGCTGAGGCGGCCGCGCCACCGGTCAGTTCCGCGCAAACAGCGTCTCTGCCGCCGGCCATTCTTCGCCCCGCCATTGCGCCACGACCTCGAACCCCGCCGTTGCGCCCAGATGGCGCGTTTCCTGCGCCGTGTATTTGTACGAAGCCTCGGTCCAGATGCTTTCCCCATCCGCCAGCCGGCAGGCAAAGCCGGCCTCCGGAATCGCAATGGCCTGTTCGCCCACTGCCCGCAGGTGCATCTCCATCCGCCGCTCCGCGGCGTTCCAGCGCGCCTCATGGGCGAAGCCCGCGGGATCCATCTGCGCTCCCAGCTCCCGCCGCAGCCGCACCAGCAAATTGCGGTTGAAGGCCGCCGTCACGCCCGCCGCGTCGTCGTAGGCGGGCAGCAGCCGCGCCGGGTTCTGTTCCAAATCCGTGCCCAGCAGCAGCGCATCGCCCGGCGCCAACCGCGCGTGGATGCCGCGCAGCAGCCCCGCCGCCGCATCGCGGGACAGATTGCCGATCGTTCCGCCTAGGAAAAAAACCGTCAGCCGTTGCCCCGGCCGGCGCTCCGCCGCCGCCTGCTCCAGGCCGGGCAGAAACTCCGCCACCACGCCGCGCCAGGCGGCCATGCCCGGCGTCTCCGCCAGCGCCCGCCGGCAGATGCGTACCGCCTCCGGCGAAATGTCCACGGCCGTATAGGCGAAGCCCCCGGGAATGGCCGCCAGCACCGGCCGCGTTTTCCGCGCGCTTCCCGCTCCCAGCTCCACCACCACCGACGGCCGCGGCAGCGCCGCGCCGATTGCGGCGGCATGCTGCCGCAAAAGCTTCCGGTCGGCGCGGGCCAGGCCGTACTCCGGCAAAAGCGTGATGGCCTCGAACAACGCCGATCCGACGCTGTCGTAGAGCAACCGGCAGGGCAGCACCCGCGGCCGCGCGTTCAGCCCCGCGGCCACTTCCCACGCCAGTGCGGTTCCCTCCGCGCTCGCCGCTTCAATCATCCGCCGCCGCTCTCCCGCCCATCGCGCTTCTCCGGCGCCGCTCCGCGGCGCGCCGCCTTCCCGCTCCGGCCGCCAGGGCTAACTCCGCGCCAGGCGCGCCGTGGCATGCACATACGGATATTCCGGCCGGAACCAGTTGCGAAACGACCGCCGCAGCAGGCGTGCCGCGGTTCGCGGCCCCGCCCCCTTCAGCACGAAATGGCGCCCGTCAAAAAAATTGCGCGAGTAGCCGGGATAGAAACCGTCGGGTTCGAACCCCGGAAATGGCGCGAACACCGTCTCCGTCCACTCCCAGCCGTTGCCCACCATCTGCCGCGCTCCGCAGGCGCTATCGCCCTCCGGATACGCCGTGACCGGCGCCGGATCCCAACGCTGAAAATCAAAGTTCCCGTGCCGCGGCTGGGGCTGCTCCTCGCCCCACGGAAATTCCCGCGCCGCCTCGCCCGCGGCGACGGGTCCATAGGCCGCCCGCTGCCATTCCGCTTCGCTCGGCAGCCGCGCCCCGCGCCATGCCGCATAGGCGCTCGCCTGCGCCTGCGTCAGGTATACCGGCGCCTCCAGCGGCAACGGGACTTCCCCGCGCATCGCCAGCAGGCGCCAGCTGTTCGGCCCGTTGCCGCGCCAGAACGGCGGCGCCGGCCCTCCCGCCCGGACGAACTCCAAATACTCCCCGTTCGTGACCTTGTACCGGCTGATCTCGAACGCCGGCGTCGGCGCCACATGCGCCTCGTATTCGTTGTCCCAGCCATAGCCCGCGTCGCTCCGCCGCCGGCCCAGGCAGGCGTCGCCCGCCGGTATGGCGATCCATTCCGCCTCCCGCTTGGCTCCCGCCGCCGCCGGATCCGCCGAAATCTGTTTGTCTTGCGGCGCCATTTGGTGCAGCAAATACGCCAGGGTTTCCAAGTGCATCAGCCGGTGCTCGATGGCCGCGGCCAAAGCCCCCGCCGGCAGGCGCTCCAGCTCCGCGCTCAGCCGCAGCCGGACTTCCCGGTTGTAGGCCTCGATTTGGCTCCGTGCCGGCCAATCCACCGGTTGGTCGGCAGGCAGCTGCCCGGGCGGCGGGTCAATGCCAAAGGAAAACAGGTGGTCGAAGCCGGGATGGAACCGCGGCCAGCCCAGCGTGTACGCCGCCAGCAGGTTCCAGTCGAACGCTTCCAAATGCCCCAGGTAGAAAATCAGCCGATGCCGTTCGGGAATCGGCCGCGCAGACAGGGCGTCGGAGGCCACCAACTGGAACAGCGCATCGGACCGGCGGCAAGCTTCCCGATACTCTCCGGCCAGCCCCGCTGCCGCCCTGGGCACGGCTGGGCGGCATGTGGGAGCGTTCCGCATCGTGCTGAAAAATCTTTCCGCTCGGGCCCTGCCCGGCCGAACTCGCGTTGCCGCGGGAGTGAAGACTCACCGCCGAGCTTGATGGCCGCCTCCGCCCGCCGACACCGGAAATTGCGCCGCTTCCGCCATTTCATCCTGCGGCAGCCCGCTGGCTGCATCCACCCACACCCGCGGCTGCTTGCCCACGTCGCGGAACCAGATGCGATCGTACAGATGCCGGTCCGTGGTCGAACCCAGCGCCAGATTATAGAGAAGCGGCTGGCCGGCGGCGTGATGCAAGTCGCGCTGGAAATCGTGCAGCGCCTTCAAATCTTCCATCCGCGCGGGCATTTCCTCGTCCGCCGTCTTGAGAAACTTCTGAAACCCGCGATCCACCAGGCGCGCCAATTCGCCGTGCACGATGCGGCCCGGCGGCGCAAACATCGTCAGTTCGCCATTGTCATCCTCGGCCAGCCCCGCCGCGCAGTCGTATTTCCGCACGAAATACCGTCCCTCGCCGGCCGGCACGACCTCGAATGCCATCGCCGCCAACATCCCGCGCAATGCGGCCATTCCGCCGGCTGCTGGCTCCCGCCGTTTTCCCATGCCTACAATGGTAACGGAAATGAATGTTCTCGCGCCCGAACTCGGGCAATCGGTCCTGGACCGGATCGGCAATACGCCATTGCTGCGTTTGCCCCGCGTCGCCGCCGAAGTTCCCGGGGTGGATATTCTGGCGAAGGCCGAATGGTTCAACCCCGGCGGCAGCGTCAAGGACCGCGCCGCTTGGAATATGGTCCGCCAAGCCGAGCGCCGCGGAGAGTTGCGCCCCGGCCTGACGCTGCTCGACGCCACCAGCGGCAATACCGGCATCGCGCTCGCCATGATCGCCGCCGCCCGCGGCTATCCGCTCCGCCTCTGTCTACCCGCCAACGCCAGCCCGGAGCGCCGCCGCATTTTGGCCGCTTATGGCGCCGATGTAGTGATCACCGATGCGGCAGAAGGCACCGACGGCGCCATTCGCCGCGCCCGCGCCATCCATGCCGCCGAGCCCGGCCGCTATTTTTACATAGATCAGTATTCCAACCCCGACAACTGGCGGGCGCATTACTCCGGCACCGCCGAGGAAATCTGGTCCCAAACCGCCGGCGCCGTCAGTCATTTCGTCGCCGGTCTGGGCACCACCGGAACGTTCGTGGGCGTCACCCGCCGCCTCAAGGAACTCAATCCCGCCGTGCGTTGCATCTCGCTTCAGCCCGACAGCCCGTTCCATGGCCTGGAAGGTTGGAAGCACTTAGGTTCCGCGATGGTGCCCGCGATCTACGATCCGTCCTTGGCCGATGACCATCTGGGCATTGCCACCGAAGCCGCCTATGCCATGGTTCGGCGCCTGGCCCGCGAGGAGGGCCTTTTGGTCGGGGTCAGCGCCGGCGCCGCGGTGGCCGGCGCGCTCCAGGTGGCTCGCACCGCCCCGTCCGGTTCCGCCATTGTGACCGTCTTGCCCGACAATGCCGACAAATATCTCAGTGAGCGCTTCTGGGAAGAGCCGTAGGCGCCGCGAGCGGCAACCCCCGCCATGCCGTTCGCCGGAGTCGGCTTCGGCATCGCAAGCAAAGGAATGGAATGAAGAAGCCAAACGGACAGTCGCAGCAGACGGATCAGGCGCCCCGCGCGTCTTCGGCGCCAATCGCCGAGCCGCGGCGCAGCCGCCTCGGCGGCTGGCGCAACCTTTTGGGCCCGTTGGGCCGCTATCGCCCCGGTTGGCTGCGCCGGGATTTAGCCGCCGGCTTCCGCAACTGCGATCCCCTCACGGTTCCGCAATGGGCGCACCTGCCCGACGTTTCCAGTTCGGAGGAGCGCCTCCTCGCCGCTCTTCCCCTTACGGGCAAGGTGGTCTACGACATCGGCGCCCACGTCGGCGCCTACAGCCTGTTTTTCTCCCGCCGCGTCGGTCCGGCCGGTTCCGTCGTCGCCTTCGAGCCTTCGCCCAAGACCTTCGCCCTGCTGCGCCGCAATATCGAGATCAACGGCGTTTCCAACGTTCGTGCGTTGGAATGCGCCCTGGGCCGCGAATCCACCCGGCGCGCCTTATATGTGTTGCCGGGCATGCCCAGCACCGCCTCGCTCGCCCCGGAAGCGCGCACGCCGTTCCGCCTGCGCTCCGCCGTGGTCGCCATCGAGCCGCTCGACGCCTTGGCGCCCCGCCTGGAGCTGCCCAGTCCCGATTTCATCAAAATTGACGTCGAGGGCATGGAGGCCGAGGTCCTGGCCGGCGCCACCGGCACGCTCCGCCGCTGGCGTCCGGATGTGCTGGTCGAAATCCATGGCGCCACCCCGCATGCGCGCAAAGCCCAGGCCGAGCGCGTCGCCATCTTGCTTGCCCGCCTGGGCTACGGCCTAACCCACGTGGAAAGCCACAGCGCCGTCGCGCCTGGCCGGGCCGCCGTCGCCGCCGTTGGTCACGTCTTCGCCCGCGTCAGCCGGCGCCCCATCCCCCAAATCGCCTAATCCCAGGGCGGCGGCGGCCTAGCAGGATGCTGAAAAACCTCGTCTTTTCGTAGCGCGAGCGGTGGGCAGAGCGTCTATGGAGCATGCGTGGAAACGACGAGCACCAAGACGCGATGTTCAGCTACATCAGCCCGGAGCAGCGGGTTCCCGCCGAACACCCGTTGCGGGCGGTTCGGGAGATGACGGACGAGGCGCTGCGCGGGCTGGACCGCCGGTTCGGCCGGATGTACGCCAAGGGCGGCCGTCCGTCCATCGCGCCGGAGCGGCTGCTGCGGGCGCTGCTGCTGCAGATGCTGTACTCGATCCGCAGCGAGCGGATGTTGATGGAGCAGCTCGACTACAACCTGCTGTTCCGCTGGTTCGTGGGCCTGAACATGGACGACCGGGTATGGGATGCGAGCAGCTTCAGTCAGAACCGGGACCGGCTGCTGGCGGGCGACGTCGCGCAGGCGTTCTTCGAACAGGTGCGGCGGCAGGCGGAGCGGGCGGGGCTGTTGTCGGACGAGCACTTCAGCGTGGACGGCACTCTGATCGAGGCCTGGGCGGGACAGAAGAGCCTGCGGCGGGTGGACGGCGACGACGAGCCGCCGCCGGCGGGGCGCAACCCGACGGTGAACTTCCATGGCGAGAAGCGGGCCAACGACACGCACGTATCGACGACGGATCCGGAAGCGATGCTGGCGCGCAAGACGCGCGGCAGCGAAACGAAGCTGGCCTATCGCGGCCACTTGCTGACGGAGAACCGCAACGGGCTGATCGTGCGCACGCTGGTGACGCACGCCTACGGCAACGCGGAAACGCACGCGGCGCTGCAAATGCTGGAGAAGCTCCCGGGCGGGCATCGCGTGACCTGCGGGGCCGACAAGGGATTCGACACGGCCGAGTTCGAGCGGGAGTGCCGGAACATGAATGTGGTGGCGCACGTGGCGCGCAAGGCCGCCGGCAGCGCGATCCCGGCCCCACGCGCGCGCGGCGTCGGCTACCAGATCAGTCAGCGCCGGCGGAAGCTGGTGGCAGAGCCGTTCGGCTGGATGAAGACGGTCGCCCTGCTACGGAAGACGCGACACCGGGGCAGGGAACGAGTGAGTTGGATGTTCACCTTCGCGGGCGCGGCCTACAACCTGGTTCGCATGCGAAAACTTCGGGAGGCGACCGCCTGAGAGGCCCCACCGAGCGCCGAGCGTTCATCGCGCGG
>JAKAUF010000064.1 GCA_021827785.1 Acidobacteriota bacterium
CGCCGCTGCTGGAGGCGGCGCGGCAGCAGGAGCGGTGGGCGGCGTAGTTGCCGCCGGCGGCCCCGCGTTGGCGGAGCAGCCGCACCGGCGCGGCGGAGGAGACGAAGGAACATGGATGGCGACCTGCGGGAACCAGGCATATTGGACGTCAGCGATCTGCCCAGCGTCGTGTTTGGGGCGCGCGACCTGATATGGATGGGAACTTTTCTCTATCTGCTCACCAACTTCATGTTCATGGCCGTGCTGGTGGCGGCGTTTTTCTATCTGCGCACGCGGGTGACGCCCTGGCCGCCCAGCGCGCCCAATCCCGCCTGGACGCTGGGGCTGGTGGATCTGGGCCTGTTGCTGGGAACGCTGTGGCCGAATACGGTGGCCCGGCGCGCCGCCCAGGCGGGCGACCTAGCCAAGGCGCGCGTGGCGATGTGGGGATTGGCCGGCTTCGGCGCGGCCGCCATTATCGCCCGCATCTTCTTGTTCGGGCAGCTGAACATCCGTTGGGACAGCAACGCTTATGGGTCCATCATCGTGGCCTTGGTGGCGTTCAACAGCGCGCATCTATTGGTCATATGGATAGAAACAATCGTGCTGGCCGTTTTGCTCCATACGGACCGGCGAACGGCGCGAACATTCGTGAATTTGACCACCAACGCCAATTACTGGAACTTCGTCATCATCACCTGGTGCGTGGCATGGTTCATGGTCTACCCGCTCTCGCATTGGATTTAGCCGGGCGGGTCGCGGCAGCGGCGGGAGGTGGTGGTGGGAACGGTGCGTGAGGTGCGGAGTGGCCCGCGTCTGGGCTTTATATGGGCCATGCTGGCCTGCGGCCCGCTGGCCCTGGCGCTGGATCTGGCCGTCAGCTACCCCGGCGTGCGGCACGCCTGCGTGACCGGCAACCACTGGGTGCTGCATCTGGTCACCGCCGGCGCCTGGGCCTTAAGCGTGGCCGGAGTGTTGTTCGCGCGTCACGCATTGCGCACGGAGTTTCCCGCCGACGCCTGGCGGGCGGGACCGCGGGCGATTGACCGCAGCTATTTCTTGACCTACTTGGGACTGGGGTTGAGCATGGGTTTCACCATCGTGGTGCTGGCTATTGCCATTCCCAAGTGGGTGATCGGCCCCTGCCTGTAAAGCCGTCCGGCCCGTCCCACGGAGCCCGGCTCGCCATGGTTTGCGCGGCGCTGCGCTGCGCTCCGGTTTGCCGCTCGATCTTGGCATCGCCTGGCCCTTGCGGCGAACTCGCGTATTGCCGCCGATGGGCGGCCCCCAGCGCGCTCTGATTTGCATCTAGGGCATGGTGATGTCCGCGGTGTTGTCCGTTCTATTCTGGGCTACTTTGGCGCTGGTGGCTTACACCTATGCCGGATATCCCGCCATGATTGGATTTCTCGCCTGGGCGCGGCCGCGCCCGTGGCGGCGCGCGCCGTATGCCGCCGGCGTGAGCATCATTCTGCCTGTATATAACGCTCCCCTTTTGGCCACCCGCCAAATTCGCCGCCTGCTGGCGATGGACTATCCCGGCGAAGCCGAGTTGATCGTGGTCTGCGATGGTTCCCAGGACGGCACCTACGCCGCCGTTTGCGCTCTCGCAGGTGAACTGCGCGATCCCCGAATGCGAATCTTCACCTATCCGGAGCGGTGCGGCAAAGCCGGTGCTCTCAACCTGGCGCTCCGCCAGGCGAGGCTGGAAATCGCTCTGTTCGTGGATGTTCGGCCGGAACCGGAGCCGGGCAGCATCCCGCGCTTGCTGGAGAGTTTTGCTGACCCCAGCGTCGGCTGCGTGGCCGGTGAGCTGCTGTTGCGGCGCCACGAGCAGGGCCCTTGCACCTCGGCCATCGGCGGGCTGTATTGGCGTTATGAACAATGGCTGCGCCGGCTGGAAGCGCGCGTGGACTCGCCGAGCGGGGTATATGGCGGCTTTTACGCCGCGCGCCGCAGCCTGGTCCGCGCGCTGCCGGAGGGATGCGTGACCGACGATTTATTTCAGCCGCTGGCCATTGTGCGCCAGGGATATCGCTGCGTCTTCGACGACCGTGCCCGCGTCTGGGATGCTTGGCCGAAAGACATGCGCGGCGAGTTTGTCCGCAAGGTGCGCACGCTGGCCGGAAATTTCCAACTGCTGGAATTGGCGCCTTGGGTGTTGACCCGGGAGAACCGAATCCGGTTCCAGTTCATCTCCCACAAGCTGCTCCGCCTAGTCGTCCCCTACCTGCTGGCGGCGCTGCTGCTCCTATCCGCGCTGCTCGCCGCCGAACCCACGTATCGGGCAATGCTGTGGGCGCAACTCGGAGCCTACGCCCTGGCGGCTGTGGGTCTGCTCTGGGATCGCAATCCCCTGCGCCGCATCACCGGTCCGTTCGCTGCGTTCACGCTGCTCAATTCCGCTGCCGTCGCCGGCCTCTATCAATTTCTGCATTGCCGGGTTCAACTTTGGCGCATTTGGGCGCCGCAGGCGGCCGTGGACACCGCGGCCGTCCCGCCGCCGGCATCCCCCGACCTGGCGGCGGACGGGGAGGGGCGCACCCGGCAAGCCGCCTAAGCCGCTCACGCGGGCGGCGCCTGGCCCATTGCTAGGCGTGGGGCGTAGCCGCGCCGCGGTCTGCTGCCCTCCCGGCCGCGCTGCCGGCGCGGCAACGGATCGTCTATTGCTCGGCTATTGCTCGACCTTGAGAACCGCCAGAAAGGCTTCTTGCGGAATCTCGACCTTGCCCAGCTTTTTCATCCGCTTTTTGCCTTCCTTCTGCTTTTCCAGCAGCTTGCGCTTGCGGGTAATGTCGCCGCCGTAGCACTTCGCCAGCACGTTCTTGCGCATCGCTTTCACCGTTTCCCGCGCGATCACCTTGCCGCCGATGCTGGCCTGGATCGGCACCTCGAACATCTGCCGCGGGATCAGCTCCTTCATTTTGGCGGCCAAGGCGCGGCCGCGCTCATAGGCGAAGTCGGCGTGAACAATCAGCGACAGCGCATCCACCGGTTCGCCCGCGACCAGAATGTCGAGCTTCACCAGATTGGAATCGCGGTAACCGCTCAGGTGGTAATCCAGCGAAGCGTAACCGCGGGAGGCGGTCTTGAGGCGATCGTAAAAATCCAGCACCACTTCGTTCAGCGGCAACTCATAGGTCAACATCACCCGTCCCGGCCCGAGGTATTCAAAGCCTTTCTGCGTGCCGCGCTTTTGTTCACAGAGGGCGAGAATGGCGCCCAGCGATTCTTCTTGCGTGATGATGGTGGCGGTGATGATGGGCTCGGCGACCGTGGCGATCTCGCCGGCGGCGGGCAGCTTGGCGGGATTGTCCACTTCCAGCATTTCGCCGCCGCGGGTGGTGACGCGGTAGCGGACGCTGGGGGCGGTGACCAGCAGATCGAGACTGAACTCCCGCTCCAGGCGCTCCTGCACGATTTCCATGTGCAAGAGGCCGAGAAAGCCGCAGCGAAACCCGAACCCCAACGCGACGGAGCTTTCCGGCTCGAAAAAGAAGGAGGAATCGTTGAGGCGCAGCTTCTCCAGCGCGTCGCGGAGCTCGGCATGATGGTCGCTTTCCACCGGATACAGTCCGGCGAAAACCATCGGCTTAATTTCTTGAAACCCGGGCAACGCAGTGGCGGCCGGATGCTGCTCGTCGGTGACGGTGTCGCCGATCTGGGCGTCCGCGACGCGCTTGATATTGGCGATGACCAGGCCGACTTCGCCCGTTTCGAGGGCTTCCGTTTCCACCGCTTTCGGCGTGCGGACGGCCAGCGCCTCCACCTGAAACGATTGCCCGGTGGCCATCAGGCGGATTTTTTGCCCGCGCGCGAGGCGGCCATCCATGACGCGGACCAACAACACCACGCCGCGATACGGGTCGAACCAGGAATCGAATAGCAGCGCCCGCAGCGGCGCATCGGCCCGTCCCGGCGGCGGGGGGATGCGATGCACGATGGCTTCCAGCACCTCCTCCGTGCCCAACCCGGTCTTGGCGCTGGCGAGAATGGCATTGGAGGCGTCGAGTCCGATGACCGATTCGATCTGCTCCCGGACGCGCTCGGGATCGGCGCTGGGCAGGTCTACCTTGTTGATGACCGGTACGATCTCCAAGCCCTGGTTGACCGCCAAATAGGAATTCGCGACCGTTTGCGCCTCCACGCCCTGGGCGGCGTCCACCACCAGCAGGGCGCCCTCGCAAGCCGCCAGGCTGCGGGAAACCTCATAGGAGAAGTCCACGTGGCCGGGGGTGTCAATCAGGTTGAGCTGGTAGGTTTGGCCATCGCGGGCGGGGTAGGTGAGGCGCACGGCGTGGGCTTTGATGGTAATGCCACGCTCCCGCTCCAGGTCCATGGCGTCGAGCACCTGTTCCTGCATTTCGCGCGCGGTGAGGGCGCCGGTTTGCTCCAGCAGCCGGTCGGCGAGGGTGCTCTTGCCGTGGTCTATGTGGGCCACGATGGAGAAGTTGCGAATAAGGCGCTGGTCCACGGTATCTTTTCACTCTACCCGATGGGCCTGGGCAGCTGGCGCGAGAAGCGGGAGCCCGGCCGGGGGGTCTGTCGGGACCCTGTGGCCGGGAAGCGCGCTCCCCCTGCCAGGCCGGCCAGGACCGCCGATGGGCCGCCGATGGGCCGTCGGGCGTGGGGTCGGACGGGCTAGGGAAATTAGGTCCTGGGCCGTGGAAACCGCCAGCCGCGAGGCAGGAGCGTGGGATAATTCCTGCGGCGGGAGCGGATGGCGGCGGATATCTCCAAACGCCTGGAACGGGCGGAAAAATGGCTGAACAAGGGCCGGGCAGCCGATGCCGTTGCGGACCTCGAGGCCTTGCTGCGCGAGAACCCCGAGGAAGAGCCCTTGGTCGAGGCCGTAGTGGAACTGCTGCTGGTGCATGAGGAGCGCGCGCGGGCGGCGGAGATCCTGGGACGGCGGTTTGACCGCTTGGTCCGGCTGCGGCGCCTGAGCCAGGTGCAGACGACATTCGAGCGCCTGCAAAAGGTCCAGCGCCAGCCCGGGAGCCGGTACATGGCCCTGGCGGGACTGCTGGAGAACGCGCGGCAGCCGCGCCCCGCGGAGTCGGCGTACCGGCAGGCGGCGGCGCTGTTTCGCGCGTCGGGACAAGCGGCCCAGGAATTGCTGGCTTGGCGCAACATTCTCCGCCTGAATCCCAAGGACTACTCCACCTGCCTGGAGGTAGGATCGCGGGCCGAAGCGGCGGGAGAAACGGAATTCGCCGGTCAGGTCTACGCCACGGCGGCGGAGCTCTCCCATGGCGACCCGCGCCTGCTGGAGAAAGCCTCGCGGCTATTACCGGACCGCGCGGATCTGCGCCTGGCCTATGCGCGAGCATTGCTGGCGCAAGGCAGCGCGCAAGCGGGGCGCACCCTCGAGGTGCTGGCGCCGCTGCGCCCGCAAGTCGCCAACGACGAGGCGGTGGCGGCGGCGTTTACCGATGCCTGGCTGGCGACGGCCAGCAACGAGGAGACCGTCGCCGCGGCGCAAGAGGCGATCACCGCACGGCTGGGCGACGCAGCCGACACGGCCTGGCTGGAGCGGGGGTGGCGCTGTCTGCGCCTGCTGGCCCGGATGGGAACGCCGGGCGCGGCGCTGTTTGCCGCCACGCTTGAGCAACATGCGGACGTGGCGGATCCCGCCTGGCGCATCGCCTTGGATGGAGCGCTGGCCGATGGCCATGAGCATGGACTGATGCTGTATTTAGCGGCGGCGTTCGAGCGCTTGGGACAGCCGGCCAAGGTGGTCAGCGCGCTGTACCAGTCGTTTGATTTGGCGCTGGCGGAGCGCCATTACGACATGGCGGCCGACCGGCTGGAGAAGATATTGCAGGTGGATGCGCACGAAACGACCGCCAGCGAAAAACTGGACCTGCTGCACGGCCATATACCCGAGCCGCGGTGGGCGGAACTGCACGCGCGGCTGCCCGCGGCGGACACCGACGGCGAAGCCGGCGAGGAGCTCTTGGAAACGGGTGGCGGGGAGGCCTCCGGAGCGTCACTCGAAGACCTGCTGCTGCAAGCCGAGATATTTCTGCAATATCAATTGGGGTCACAGGCGCGGGAACGCGCGCGCATCATCGCCCGCCTCTATCCCGGCGAAGAGGCGTACAACGAGCGGCTGGGCAAACTCTACGAAGCCACCGGTCTGCCGCGGGGTCAGGCGCCGCGCAGTGAAACCGCGCC
>JAKAUF010000333.1 GCA_021827785.1 Acidobacteriota bacterium
GGCGCCGGGGCGGCAAAAGGAGATCGCCATTTGCCTGGCGCTGGGCGCGGGGCGGGGAAGGATCGCCCGGCAGTTGTTCGCGGAAAGCTTGTGGCTGGGCGCGGGCGGCGGCTTGCTGGGGCTGGGATTCGCGGTTTGGGGCGCGCGGGCGCTGGCGGAGCTGCTGACCGCGGGTTCGGGAGGAGCGTTTCCATTGGCGGTCAGCCCGAATCCGGCGGTGCTCGCCTTCGCCGCCGGCGTGGCGCTGTTCGCCGCCACGCTGTCCGGCTTGATGCCCGCCTGGCGCGCCTCCGCCGTTGCGCCCGCCCCGGCGCTGAAGCTGGCGCCAGGGCATGTGGCGCGGCGGCGGCGATTCGGCTTGGGGGCCGGGCAAGCCTTGGTGATTGGGCAGGCTGCCGTGTCGGTCCTCGTTCTGGCGGGCGCGGGGCTGCTGGTGCGGACGCTGGGCAACTTGGACCGGGTGCGGCTGGGGTTCAATCCGCGTCACCTGCTGGTCGTGAACGTGGACGCTTCCACCACCCGGCTGAAGGGTCATGCGCTCGCCGCGTTTGACGAACAAATCCGGCGGCGGCTGGCGGCGATTCCGGGCGTGACCGCGGCGGCCGACGCGCAGATGCCGTTGCTCAGCGGCGGGTATATGGAGGACAGCTTCACGCGGCCGGCGCACCCGCACGCCGGTGCGGTCACCGCGCCGTTTCTTGGCGTGGGCCCGGGATTTTTCCGCACGATGGGCATTCCGCTGATGGCGGGCCGGGAGTTCGCCGCGGCGGACGTGGCCGCGAGGCGCAAGCTGGCGATCGTGAATCGGCGATTTGCAGAGCGGGCGTTCGGTTCCGCCGATCCCATCGGGCAGGAGATTCAGGGCAACGGGGCTATTTGGAGGATCGTCGGCATTGCCGCCAACGCCCGCTATGGAGTTCTGCAAGGACGCTTTCAGCCGGTGGTGTACACGCTGGCGCCGGGCGAGGTGTTTAATCTGCGCTGCGCGGCGGCGCCGGGCGCGGTGATGCCGGCCGTGAGGCGGGTGATCCGCGGCGCCAGCCGCTCCGTGGCGATCGCGGGGATGATGACCGAGCGGGAGCAGATCGCGCAGTTGTTGTGGCAGCAACGGCTGCTGGCGCGCCTGTCGAGCCTGTTCGCCGCGCTGGCGCTGCTGCTGGCGGCGCTGGGGCTGTATGGCCTGCTGGCGTTCGAAGTGGCGCGGTCTTCCCGGGAGACTGGCATCCGCATCGCGCTAGGCGCGAAGCCCGGCGCGATTCTACGCGGCACCGTCGCCCGGGGGTTGGCGCTGGCGCTGGCGGGCGGCGCGACCGGCTTGGCCGCGGCCGCGGTGCTGACCCGCCTGCTGCAAGCGCATCTGTTCGGCGTCTCGGCCCTGGATCCGGTCAGCTATGCGGCGGCGCTGGCGCTGCTATTGCTGGTCGGTGCGGCAGCATGTTACCTGCCTGCTCGCCGCGCCGCGGCGCTGGATCCGGCGCAGGTGATCCGGGAAGAATAAGCCGCTGCGGTCGCGTGGGCGCGGCCGCATTCTGGGGGCGCGGGCGGCCTCGCCCGCTCTGGGGCATAGGCTTCAGCCTGTGTCCTGCGGCCTTTGGCAGCGGTCCATCGCCCGGCGCTGCTCGTCGTCCGTACGCCGTACGCCGTCAGCCGGAAGCCCGCCGCCGCAGCGAACGCGGAATAGCTGTCCTCGGCTGTCATGCCCCGCCGCCGCGGGCGATGACGTGGGGTGTGCCTCCGGCGTGCGTGAGGTCACGCCGGGCGCGGCCGGGCTGCGATTGAGGAATGCAGCGCCGTGGAGATCGGCTCGCCGCCCAGGAGGGCGACGGTACGCAGGGCAGGAGCCCTACCCCACGGGTGGCGGCGGTATACAGGGCGCCGGCAAGTTGCCGGGAATAGGGGCGGTCTCCCCGCTTCCGGCTAGAATGGGCCGCATGGATATTGGGCTCGCGAGCCGGATTCCGCGATGGATCGGCTATTTGTGGCTGGTCTGGGCCGTCAGTTGGTGGCTGCTGGCGATGTGGCGCAAGCCGGTCGAGCGGCGAGGCTCGGGAAATTATGAGGTCGGCCACCGGGTGTTGCTGGTTGCCGGGGCCATTTTATTTTTCCGTCCATGGTGGCTGGGCGCCTGGGCGCAGCGGCGTTTCCTGGATCCGTCTCCCGCGCTGTTGTGGGCGGCGCTGGCGGCGGTGCTCGCCGGTTTCGCCCTTTGCTATTGGGCGCGGTTCACGCTGGGCGGGAATTGGTCGGCGCGAATCGTTTTGAAGCAGGAGCATGAACTGATCCGGCGCGGGCCGTATGCGCGGATTCGCCATCCGATTTACACGGGCATCCTGCTGGCGGTGGCCGGGACGCTGGCGGCCAACGGTACCTGGGGCGGGGCCGTGGGGGCGGTGCTCGTGTTCATCGCCTTGTACATCAAATCGCAGGGGGAAGAGAGGCTGCTGGCGCCGGTCTTCGGAGACCGCTTCGCGGAGCACCTGCGGCAGACGGGGCGGTTCTTGCCGAAATTGCGCCGGTCGGCGGCGGGCGGCGCGGCGGTCGCGGATTAAGCGTGGCAGCGGGCGGCGCGGGCCCCAGTCCGCCTGTCGCTTGGCGCGCGGCGCGGCCCCGCTTGCGCGCCGCCGGGGGCGCGCCGCTGGTCTGGCATAGGCGAGCCGCGGCCATTTTCCCCGCGCCTTGAGCGCAGAGGGCATTTCTCCGCCTTCCCGCGGCTGGTTTGCCCCCGGGGCAAAAGGTACGGCCCGCGCGGGCGGGCCTAGAGTCCGGTCATCTGGAGCGCGACTTCCGGCAGACGGGCGCCTTCCAGTTGCAGCGCGGAGCTAGCGGCGTCGATCTCCTGGAGATCAGCGGCGGTAAGCTCGACGTTTACGGCGCCGAGGTTTTCTTCGAGCCGATGCAGTTTGGTGGTTCCCGGGATCGGCGCGACCCACGGTTTTTGCGCCAGCAGCCAAGCAAGCGCAAGCTGCGCCGGCGTCGCGCCTTTGCGGGCCGCGACCGCCTGAACCAGGGCGACCAGAGCCATATTGGCCTTGCGCGCTTCGGGGGAAAAGCGGGGCACGAGATTGCGGAAGTCGGTGGGATGGAACTGGGTGTTCTGGTCTATCGTTCCGGTGAGGAAGCCAGCACCGAGCGGGCTGAACGGGACAAAGCCGATGCCCAACTCCTCCAGCACCGGCAGAAGCTCTTTCTCCGGACCGCGCCAGAACAGGGAGTACTCGCTCTGCACGGCGGTGACGGGCTGGACGGCGTGGGCGCGCCGAATGGTCCCGACCCCCGCCTCCGACAGGCCGAAGTGCTTGACCTTGCCTGCGGCGATCAGTTCCTTGACGGTGCCGGCCACATCCTCGATCGGCACCGCAGGGTCCACACGGTGCTGATAGAAGAGGTCAATGTGGTCGGTGCGGAGGCGCATGAGGGAAGCTTCGGCTACCTGGCGGATATGCTCGGGCCGGCTGTTGGCGCCGCCGGTGCGGGCGCCGGTCGCAGGGTCAATGTCGAAGCCAAATTTGGTGGCCACGACGACCCGCTCGCGGATCGGCCGGAGCGCCTCGCCCAACAGCTCCTCGTTGGCGAATGGGCCATAGGCTTCGGCGGTGTCGAAATGGGTTACGCCGTGGCCGTGGGCGGCGTGAACGAGCCGAATCATTTCGCTCCGGTCGGCCGGCGGGCCGTAGCCGGAACTCATGCTCATGCAGCCGAGGCCAATGGCCGAGACTTCCAGGTTGGATCCGAGGATTCGCTTTTGCATGGTTCGTTGGCGTTGCGGGGCCGCGATTGCTCGCGGTCTCCCGATTTCATTTCCGTCGTCGCTGGGCGGTGACGTTTCTCCGGCGTGGTGGCTGGACGGGGCGATGGGTTGATGATACCCGCGTCGCGTTGCTTGGCGCGAGTTCCTGCGCGGCTCCGCGCCTCTAGGCGGGCCGCCGGCGGCGGGCCCGCGCCCCGCGCCCATCAACGTGGAGCTACGTGTTTGCGGGCGAGCCGTCCGCGCCCCCAGGGGACGGGGCGGCGGCGGCGAACTGGCGCAGGGCGGCGCGGAGCTGATCGCGGGCGGCGCGAAATGCGGCCAGGCGCTGCTCGGCGTCGGCGGCAACGGCGGCGGGATCGGCGATGCTGTAATGAATGCGGCGCGGCGCGCCGGGAAACACCGGGCAGACCTCCTTGGCTTGGTCGCAGACGGTGATCACATAATCGAAAGTTTGGCCGGCGAACTCGTCCACATGCTTGGAGCGCTGCGCCGAGATGTCCACGCCGATTTCCCGCATGACGGCGACCGCCTCCGGCCGAACGCTGCTGGGGCGGTGGCCGGCGCTGAAGACGGCGAACGCCGGGCCGCCGTCCTGGCGCAGCAGGCCCTCGGCCATTTGGCTGCGCGCCGAATTGGCCGTGCATAGAATCAAAACACGCAGCGGCGGGTTCATTTCCTCGCCGTCATTTCCTTTCCGCCGTTCGCTGTCCCGTTGTCCGCTTAGCCGCCGTTCGCTGGCCATCATGCCCTTTCCGTCAAAGCCTCTCCGTAGTGCGTGGGTTGCGGGATGCTTGGTTCCGATCGGCGCGCGTCTTCCAATGAATGGGCGCGGGCGCCGGGACCGGCATTTCTCATGTGGCATCGGCGATTTGGCCTCGGCGCGGCGCCCAGCGGCGCTGGAACCAGAGCGCGACACTGACCAGGGAGATCAGCACCGGCACCTCGACCAGCGGGCCGATGACGGTGGCGAAAGCTGGGGCGGAGTTGAGGCCGAAGACGGCGACGGCGACGGCGATGGCCAGCTCAAAGTTGTTGCTGGCGGCGGTGAAGGACAGCGTGGCGGTTTGGGAGTAATCCGCTCCGGCGCGGCGGCCGAGCCAGAAGCTGACGAAGAACATGACCACGAAATAGACGGCCAGCGGCGCGGCGATGAGCAGGACGTCCCAGGGCCGGGCGAGGATTTGCTTGCCTTGCAGGCTGAACATCACCACGATGGTGAACAACAGGCCGGCCAGCGTCAGCGGGCTGATGCGGGGCAGAAACGCGTGGGTGTACCACTCGCGGGTGCGGACGCGGAGCAGCAGGACCCGGGTCAGCAAGCCGGCGGCGAAGGGCGCGCCCAGGTAGAGCAGCACGCTGCCGGCGACCTGGCCCATGGAGACGTGCAGCACGCTGCCCTGGAGACCGAACAACGGCGGCAGCCAGGTCAGGAAGATCCAGGCGTAGAGGCTGTAGAAGAGGATTTGGAAGACGCTGTTGAAGGCGACCAGCCCCGCGGCGTAGTCGGTGTCGCCGCGGGCGAGTTCGTTCCAGACGATGACCATGGCGATGCAGCGGGCCAAGCCGATCAGGATCAAGCCGGTCATGTAGCCGGGCTCGCCGCGGAGAAACAGCACCGCCAGGGCGAACATCAGCACCGGTCCGATGACCCAGTTCTGCACCAGCGACAGCGCCAGTACGCTGCGGTTGCGGAAGACCTCGCCCAAGCGTTCGTACTGCACCTTGGCCAGCGGCGGATACATCATGACCATCAGGCCGGCGGCGATGGGAATGCTGGTGGTTCCGGCCTGGATGTGGCCGATCCATTCGGCGGCGCGCGGCAGCCAGCGTCCCAGCGCGACGCCGGCGGCCATGGCCGCGAAGATCCACAATGTCAGGAAGCGGTCCACGACCCCCAGGCCGCGAGGGCAGGCGGGAGGCGAGAGAGATTGCGGCGACGTGCTCATGGGGACGGAATCAGTCTGGCAGGTGGGATGCGCGGGGTTGGGCGGCGGCCATTGGCCGGCCGGATGGCGCTAACGGCAACACACGATGGCCTTGCCGGGAACCGCACGGTTGCGGGTGCAGCACTCCGCGTAAAGGAAGCCGAGCAGTTCGGCCAGCGCGTCTGTACTGGCTTGGTACCAAAGGAATGTGCCTTCCCGCCGCACGGTGACCAGGTTCTCGCTCTTCAACTTCTCCAGGTGGTGGGAAAGGGTGGAGGGCGGGATATCCAACTCCCGCTGAATGTCGCCGGCGACCAGGCCTTCGGGATGCGCCGCTAGCAGCAGCCGGACGATGCGCAGGCGCGGCTCGGCGCCGAGGGCGGAAAACATGTCGGCGTATTTCGCGGCGTCATTGCCTGGTTGGAGGCCTGGACGCTTCTCCCGTTGGAGCGGCGCA
>JAKAUF010000095.1 GCA_021827785.1 Acidobacteriota bacterium
GGCGCTCGGCGACCGATCGCCCGACGAATTTGTCCGTGAGATCGCGGCTAGCCGCGATCTCACGGCTGCAGTACCTGCCGGAAACTAACCGGAGCCCCGTATCAGAAAGAGGGGACCGCCCAACGAAGCTGAAATCATATCCAGCCCCGTGCGGTTTCAGGGGGGCAGGTCAGTAGGGATTTTGCAGCATCACGGTCGCCCCGTCCCGGTCCGTTCTTATAGGCCCAGCGTTATGAGTCTTAACGAAACTACAGTTATTACGGCGACCGCGGTCAAGGCCCCAGCGAGCCGCCGTGGCGGACCGTGCTGAAGAACCACGCTCCCAGCGACCCGGTCGGTCCACGCCCGCCGCTGCGGGCGCGAGTTCGCCGTCCAGTATCCTGCACAGAAAAAGAACATGCCGACGAATCTCCCGACGGTCTCCCGCAGCACGACCCGCTCGGGGCTAAGGGGCCGGGGGGCCGGCACCACGTTGTCCCGCGCGACACTTAGCCGGAACATCCACTTCCCCGGCGTCGTCGCCCAGACAGACTCGCAAATTATCATGTAGCCAAGATAGATAAGGTAGGACACGAGCCTGGGCACATCCGCGGCGGCCCTCCGGTCTACGGCAATCATCGCGAACGCGGCCGCAAAGATCAGGACGTACGAGGCGGCTAAATCGATGAGCCACGCTGCCAACCGCCGGCCGACGCGCGGGTAAGCCACACCCCCGCTACAAGGTCGGCCGGCGTCTTCGCGCAGGTCTCGACCGCAGTCACAGCGATCGGCCGAGGAGGGGCTAACCAGGCCGCAGAGAGGACATGAGATTGCCCCTCCAACCGCGGCCCGCGGAGAGCCGGTGCCCGCCGCCGGGCGCTCAGGCCGCCCGGCCAGCGCGGCCGCTGAGGAGCCTGCGCCCTGCCCTCTCGTCGCGGCGGTATCGTCGGGCGGCGCAGAGAAAACTGGCCTCGCGTGCCCGTCGCTGGGACCCCTGCGCGGCCATTGACGAATCTCAGGCAGGGCGGCCACAGGAACTCCGGCGCTCACCGCATTGGCCGCGGCGGCCCCACTGCGGGCCGGGCTCGAGGGCCGGCCGGTCGGCTCGCGCAGAATCTGGGCCCCGCAGCCGAAGCAAAATGACGCGAAATCGGGATTCTCCGCGCCGCAGCGGACGCAATAGGTGCGACAGCTTTCCATCGACGAAAGCTTAGCAGGGACCCTGCGTCGGACGCGCCCGCTGGCCATGGCTAGCTAGCTCCCGTCCCCGCGTACAGGAAGCCACCACGCACGGCGTTAAGAAGAAATGCCGGCTATGCTGCGAGGGACAGCAGCAACGCGGACCCGCGACGCTGCTTGCGACGGGCGGATACCACCTGACCTCCGCACGGCGACCGCCCCGGCAGCCACAACCAAACGGCGAGGTACGGCCAACCCCGAAACATTGAGGATCTCAATGCGGCCAAGCACCCTCACTCGGGCGGAAGGTGCCAGCAGCGGCGCCGCCGGCCCAACCCCGCCGACGCTCCTGCCGCGATCCAACCGCGAAATTGGTCCGGGCCCATTAATGGTGGGTCGTGTACGGTCCACTGGCTTTTTTCGACGGTAGCCCCGTTGCCCCAATTGGCAGCAGAACGGCAGCAATCGGCGGCAGTCCGATTCCGGAGACCAAGCAAATTGTTGAGGGGGTTGGCTCCTCAGGTAGGACTCGAACCTACAACCCTCCGGTTAACAGCCGGATGCTCTGCCATTGAGCTACTGAGGATCGCCGGACGTCCCAGCTAGTTTAGCAAACCAGCGCCGCCGAATTGTCCGCAGCCGTTGCCCTCGCGGATTCGTCGCCGCGGCGAGATGAAATTGCCGCGCTGCGGCCTACCGCGGCGTGCGCCGGCGGTCGCCCTTGCGCCGTTCCGGTCCTTTGTAGCTGGCGCTTGGACCGCGCCGGCGGTCCGTTCCCGGGCGGCGCCGTTCCAGCCGCAGCACGGGTTGCGGCATGGACTTCAGCCAACTGGAGATCGGGTGCAGGCTTCGCCCGGCGCATTGCGGGCAGCGGGTGCTGGCGCAGATCACTTCGCAGTCCAGGCACAGCCGTGCCTCGCCGATCGGAATCACGCCCGGAATCGGCAGGGCATCCCCCGTAGGGGTAGCTTCAAACAACAACCGGGTGATTTTGGCGCGGGGCATCCACCCCGGATTCAGCACTTTCAGGGCCGATCCGGAAAACAATGCAAAAAGCGGTGCGATGTCCCCCGATGTACCTTACCGTCCACCCCTCGGCGGAACTTTCCTACCCGTTTTGGCCCGGCGATTGCGAACGCTGGCGAATGGGAGCGCGGCGCAGCCGGGCTGGGGCGCGCGGCGGGCAATATCGCGTGCTGCCGACCAGGTTCGGGTCCTAGCGCCCGAATGTGGCGACCATTTGCGCCCGCGCCAGGATGTTTCCCCGCATCGCCGCCAAAACTTCGCCGCTGCCGGCTCCGGCGGGCAACGCCAGCCGGTGGCCCAGGGCGTACAACGTAAAGACATAATGATGCGCCGCGCCATGAGGCGGGCAGGGGCCGCCGTAGCCCAAGGTCTGCCAACTGTTCACGCCCTGCACCCCGCCCGCCGCCGCGGGACCGTTCGCCAAGCCTTCGGGCAGGCTGTGCAACCGCGGCGGCAAATTCCAGATGACCCAATGCGTGAAGTCATGGGCGTCGCGGTCCCGCACCATGAGCGCGAAGGATTGCGTTTCCGCCGGCGCGCCCGCCCATCGCAAGGGCGGTGAGACATCGGCGCCGGAACAAGTGAACCGCGGGGGAATGCTCTGGTTTGGCCCGATCGCGGGAGATGTCAGTTGCATCGCCATCTTTGCCTCCAGCGGCGCGGAGCGCATCGCGGCGGCGGCGCCTGGCCGCAGGTCAATCGTCCGAAACCCCATCGGCCGCAACCCCATCGGTCGCAGCCAGATCAGGCCGGGCAGAATCAGCGCCGGCCAGAGCAGCGCCGGCCAGCGCGGGGCGCACCAGCACCCGGCCGCCCAGCGCGGGGCAGGGAATACTTCCCCGGCGGCATGACGCCCCACAAAAAAACAACGGCGCATGCGCCTAATACGCACATTCCTCCTCCGCCGTTTCCGGCGATTGGGGCGGGCGAGGCGGCGGGGCGCTCTGTGGCCGCAGGCGGGGGTCGCGCGGCGAACCCGGGGCAACTAACGCGCAGCGGCGCGCGTTGGGGTGAGCAGCCGCGCTGGGGCCGGCGGCAGACGATTGCCCGGCCGCCCGGCCCGCGGCGCCTGCGGCATCTTCTCCCTGCTCCAGGCGGTCCACCTGTTCAAGTCGCCCAGGGCACCCCGTCTCTTCGGGTCGCGCCAGGCGCTCCATCTGTTCCGGTCGCTCCAAGGGCTCCGGCTCTTCAGGTCGCGCCAGGCGCTCCATCTCTTCCGGTCGCT
The DNA here is from genome assembly GCA_021827785.1 of Acidobacteriota bacterium. Classification (GTDB taxonomy): domain Bacteria; phylum Acidobacteriota; class Terriglobia; order Terriglobales; family SCQP01; genus JAKAUF01. The sequence goes on from JAKAUF010000095.1 coordinate 3,410, forward strand.
CCACGCGTTCCAGCGCCCATTGCGCATGCTCGCGAACCATTGCGTCGCCATCTTGCGCCAATCGCTCCAGCGCTGCCCGCGCTCCCGGCCCCGGATGGTTCCCCATCGCCACCGCCAAGTTGCGCCGCAATCCCCGGTATTTGGCCCGCTTCACCGCGGAGCCGCGAAACTCCCGGCGATATTCTTCCTCGCTCAGCGCCGCCAGCGCGGCCAACTCCGGCGCCATCCGTCCCGGCCGCGGCGCCAGTTCCGGAGCCATTCCCGGAGCATCTTTTGGGACCATGTCCGGCGCCGGGGCCGCCGGCGTCACGGCCGCCAGGGCCTGTTCCACCTTTTGATTCCACGGGCACACATCCTGGCAGATGTCGCAGCCGATGATGTTGTCGCCCATCCGGGCGCGCAATTCCGCTGGAATCGGCCCGCGCAGTTCCAAATTTAGATAGGCGATGCACCGCCGCGCGTCCATCTGATACGGCGTCAGCGCCTGCGTCGGGCAGGCGTCAATGCAGCGCCGGCAGCTGCCGCAGCGGTCGGGCAGCGGCGTGTCCGCTTCCAGTTCCGCCTCCAGGACGATGGCCCCCAGAAAAAAGAACGACCCGCGGCGGGGATGGATCAGGCAGGTGTTTTTCCCGATCCAGCCCAGCCCCGCGTGATACCCCACCACGCGTTCCACCAACGGACCGGTGTCCACGTACATCCGCGCCCCCTCGGCGCCGGCTTCCCGCAGCGCCGGCGCCAGCCGCGCCGCGGCGGCGCGCAACTTGGCGACCAGCACCTCGTGGTAGTCGTCGCCCCAGGCATAGCGCGCGATCCAGCCCCGTCCCGGCGCCCGCGGATCGGTCGAACGCGGCCCGGGCGCGTCATAACTCAGCGCCGCGCAGACCACCGACCGCGCCCAGGGAAACGCGTTGCGAATATCCTCGCGCAGGAATTGCCCCCGCCCGGCGGCGCGGCCTTCGCTCGCCGCGCCGTGCTCCCGCGCCAAATACGCCATCTCGCCATGCCGGCCTTGGGCGATCCACGGCGCGAAGTGCGCCAGGTACGGGAACTCCTCGACCCGCGCAATCCCCGCCCAGGCCAATCCTTCCGCCTCCAGGGCGGCCATAGCCAAGCGGCGCAGGGCGGCGGGCGACATTCGAAGTGCAGGCGCAAAGCGCCTAAAAGCTATATGTTACGCTGGCAATAGGCGAGCGGCGCCGCGGCCGCTGCGTCTCCCATGCCATTTGGTGGACGGTCTGCCTTGGAGGACGAGTGCTGAAGAGCTTTCTCGGCCATCACCCGAAAATCGCCGCCTCCGCCTACATCGAGGAGAGCGCCCAAATCATTGGGGACGTGGTGATCGGCCCGGATTCCAGCGTGTGGTTCAACGCCGTGGTGCGCGGCGACGTTCACTCCATCCGCATCGGACGGGAGAGCAATGTCCAGGACCTCTGCGTCCTGCATGGATATAAAGACCGCTTCGCCGTCACCTTGGGGGATCGTGTCACCGTCGCTCACTCGGTCACGTTGCATGGCTGCACCATCGAGGATGATTGCTTGATCGGCATCGGCGCCGTGGTGCTCAACGGCGCGCGCGTCGGCCGCGGGTCGCTGGTCGCCGCCGGCGCGGTGGTTCCGGAAGGCATGGAGATTCCGTCCGGTTCCCTGGTGATGGGCTTGCCGGCGCGCGTCAAGCGGCCCGTGAACGCCGAGGAAACCGCCATGATCGCCCGCCATGCCGCCAACTATGTCCGCTACAAGGAACAATATGTGGCGGGGCGCTAGCCGCATGCGCCAGGCCTGGGCATGATGCACGCGATCAAAGGCATGCGCGATCTCCTGCCCCCGGAGACGGCGCTCTGGCGCCGCCTGGAGGACCAGGCGCGGGAGGTGTTCCGCCTCTACGGCTTCGGCGAAATTCGCACCCCGGTCTTGGAGAGCACCGAGCTGTTTTCCCGCGCCGTCGGCGCCGAAACCGACATCGTCGGCAAGGAAATGTTCACCTTCCTGGACCGCGACGACAGCTCGCTCAGCCTCCGCCCGGAGGCCACCGCCAGCGTCGTCCGCGCCTACGTCGAGCATCGCCTGTGGGAGCGTCCGGGCCTGACCCGCCTGTATTACCAGGGCCCCATGTTCCGCCGCGAGCGGCCGCAAAAAGGCCGCTACCGCCAGTTCAGCCAAATCGGCGCCGAGGTGCTGGGCAGCGGCGAGCCGGTGGTGGATTATGAGCTGCTGGAGATGCTCAGCCTGTTGGTCGCGCGCTGCGGCTTGCGCGCCGAGCTGCGCCTCAACTCCATCGGCTGTCCCGCCGACCGCGGCCGCTACCACCAGGCCCTGCGTGCCGCCCTGGAACCCGTCATCGGCCGCATGTGCGCCGATTGCCAGCGCCGGATGCACACCAATCCCTTGCGCATCCTCGACTGCAAAGTCCCCGCCGACCAGCCCATCATCGCCGCCCTGCCCGCCATCGAGGAGTTCCTTGACGCGCCCTGCCGCGAGCACTTCGCCGAGCTGCGGCGGCTGTTGGACGCCGGCGGCATCGCCTATGAATTGGCGCCCCGTCTGGTCCGCGGCTTGGATTATTACAACCGCACCGCCTTCGAGTTCGTCTCTGGCGCCCTCGGCGCCCAGAACGCCCTGCTTGGCGGCGGCCGCTACGACGGGCTGGCCCGCGCTTTGGGCGCCCCCGCGTCCCCGGCCGGCATTGACCAGGCCATCGGC
>JAKAUF010000110.1 GCA_021827785.1 Acidobacteriota bacterium
TGGTGGAGCGGGAAGAAGCCGGCGGGCGCGCCAACTTGAATGCGCTCTGGCGCCAACGGTTTCCCGGCCAGGACTGTCCCTTCACCGCGCTGTTCACCGCCGCCGAGGTGCGGGCGGAGCACCAGCGCCGCGCCGCCGCTAGCGGCGGCGTGGGGGAGGGCCGCTGATGCTGCCGACGGTGGAATGGACGGACGAAGGCGTCAAGCTGCTGGACCAATTGCAACTGCCGGCGACGGTCACCTACCGCCTTTGCCGCAATTATCAAGAAGTGGCCGAAGGCATTCGGGAGATGGTGGTGCGGGGCGCGCCGGCGATCGGCGTGACGGCGGCGATGGGCGCGGCGCTGGGCGTGGTGCAATCGCCGGCGCGGGACATGGCGGCGCTGCGCCAGGAGTTCGCGGGCATCCGCGCCACGCTGGCGGCGACGCGGCCCACGGCGGTGAATTTGTTTTGGGCGCTGGAGCGGATGAACCAGACCTTCGAGGCGGCCGCGGCGAGCGGCGACCTGGGCGAGGTGCGGCGGCGGATGCGGGAGGAAGCTCTGGCGGTCTGCGCCGAGGATATCGCCATCAACCGGGCGATCGGCCGTTATGGCGCGGCGCTGCTGCCCGCGGCGGGCGAGGTGCTGACGCACTGCAATGCCGGGGCGCTGGCCACCGCCGGCTATGGCACGGCGCTGGGCGTGATCCGGGCGGCGGTGGAAGACGGCAAGGCGCTGCGGGTGCTGGCCGATGAAACCCGGCCCTATCTTCAGGGCGCGCGGCTGACGGCGTGGGAGTTGCAGCAGGACGGCATTCCCACGACGGTGATCACCGACAACATGGCGGGGCATTTTTTGCATAGCGGGCGCGTGGGGGCGGTGGTGGTGGGGGCGGACCGGATTGCGGCCAACGGCGATGTGGCCAACAAGATCGGGACCTATTCGGTGGCGGTGCTGGCGCATGAAAACGGCGTGCCGTTCTACGTCGCGGCGCCGCTGTCCACGCTGGACCTGAGTCTGGCCAGCGGCGAGCAAATTCCCATCGAGCAGCGGGCGGCGGCGGAGGTGACGCACCTGCGCGGCGTGCCGATCACGCCGGAGGGCGTGGCGGTGGCGAACCCGGCGTTTGACGTGACGCCCAACCGCTACGTGACCGCCATCATCACGGAGGCGGGCGTGGCGCGGGCGCCGTATCAGGCAAGCCTGGCCGCGCTGGCCGGCGGCGCCCGCGGGCAGAGCGCCTAGCCCGGGAGCGGGGCGGGCCATGGCCACCACCGCCGAGCTGATTGCCGCCGCCGCCGCCACCCTGGCCGCCGCCGGGTTGGCCGATCCCCGGCGGGACGCGGAGGTGCTGTGGCTGGCGGCGAGCGGACGGGAACGCGCCTGGCTGTACGCGCACCCGGAGGCGGCGTCGGAGGCCGCCGCGGCGCGGCAGTTCCACGCCTGGGTGGCGGCGCGGGCGCGGCATGAGCCGCTGCAATATCTGATTGGCGAGCGGGAATTTTTCGGCCGCGCTTTCCAGGTCAGCCCGGCGGTGCTGATTCCGCGGCCGGAGACGGAACTGGTGGTCAGCGCGGCGCTCGAGAAAGCGAACGCCATTGCTTGGCGCGGGCCCCAGCGCGGCTGCCCACCCCAACGCGCGCCGCTGCGCGTTGGGGACCCCGGGTTCGCCGCGCGTCCCGCTTACGCGGCGGCTGGGCCGGGGACCCCAGCCCGCCCCAGCCCAGCCGACGCGTCGCTCCACCCCAACGCGCACCGCTGCGCGTTGGGGACCCCGGCTAAGGCGAACGAGAAAGCGAAGGCCAAAGCGAGCGCCAAAGTGAACGCTGAGGCGAACGCCGCGGCGCGGGCGGCGGGAGAGAACGCGCCGCGGCTGATGGTTTTGGACCTCGGGACCGGTTCGGGGGCCATCGCCGTGACGCTGGCGCTGGAGCTGGGCGCGGGGGCATGGGTCGCGGCCAGTGACCGCTCCGCCGCGGCGCTGGCGGTGGCGGCGGCCAACGCACGGCGGCTGGGGGCGGCGGTGAGTTTGCTGCAAGCCGATTGGCTGACGGCCTTCGCCGCGCGGCCGATGTTCGATCTCATCGTGTCCAATCCCCCCTACGTCTCCGAAGAGGAGTTTGCCGGTTTGGAGCGCCAGGTGCGGGAGCATGAACCCCGCGGCGCGCTGGTCTCCGGACCCACCGGTCTGGAGGCCTATGCGGCGCTGCTGCCGCAGGCGCGGGCGTGCCTGCGCCCCGGCGGCTGGCTCATACTAGAAACCGGCTATCGTTCCGCCGCCGCGCTGCGGCCGCTGCTGGCGGGCTGGGCGGCGGTGGAAGCGCGCCGCGATTATCAAGGCTGGGAGCGGGTGTTGCTGGCCCGCCGCTAACCGCCGCTCCGCCCGCCGCCATCACCCATGCCTGCCGCGTCCGCCTCCTTGGCGCTGGATATTTTGCACGCCCTGCGCGCCGCGGGGCATCAGGCGTATTTCGCCGGCGGCAGCGTGCGCGACCATCTGCTGGGGCGGGAGGCGGCGGACTATGACGTGGCCACCGACGCCCGGCCGGAGGAGGTGCAGCGGCTGTTTCCGCGCCACACCGCGGTGGGGGCGCAGTTCGGCGTGATCCTGGTGCAGGGCGACGGCGGCCGGCACGTGGAGGTGGCGACGTTCCGCGCCGACTTGGGGTATGCGGACGGGCGGCGCCCGGCGGCGGTGCGCTACAGCGCGGATTGGCGCGAGGACGTGCGGCGGCGGGACTTCACCGTGAACGGGCTGATGCTGGATCCGGACCGCGGCGAGGTGCTGGACGCGGTCGGCGGGCAGGCGGATCTGAAGGCCAAGATCCTGCGGGCAATCGGCGATCCGCGGGTACGGTTTCGCGAGGACCGGCTGCGGCTGCTGCGGGCGGCGCGGTTCGCGGCGCGGCTGGATTTCACCTTGGAGGCGGCGACGGCCGCGGCCATTCGCGCCGAGGCGGCGGCGCTGACGGTGGTGAGCCCGGAGCGGATCCGCGACGAGCTGCTGAAGATGCTGACCGAGGGGCGGGCGCGGCGGGCCTTCGAGTTGCTGGACGAGTTGGGCCTGCTGGCGGTGGTGCTGCCCGAGGTGGCGGCGATGAAAGGCGTGGAGCAGCCGCCGGAGTTCCATCCTGAAGGGGATGTCTGGACGCACACGCTGATGCTGCTGGCGGCGCTGCCGGCGGGGACGGATCCGGTGCTGGCGCTGGGGGCGCTGCTGCATGACGTGGGCAAGCCGCCGACCTTCCGGCGCGCTCCGGACCGCATCCGCTTCGACCAGCACGCGGCGGTGGGGGCGGCGATGGCCGAGGACATTTGCCGGCGGCTGCGGCTGTCGCGGGAAGAGACGCAGGGGGTGGTGGCGCTGGTGGCGCAGCACATGAAGTTCGCCGACGTGGAGCGGATGCGGATGAGCACGCTGAAGCGCTTCCTGCGCCAGCCCGGCTTCGCCCGGCATTTGGAACTGCACCGCTTGGATTGCCAGATGAGCCATGGCGATCTGCATCTGTACGAGTTCGTGCGCGGGGAACTGGACGCCGCCGGGCCGGAGCAGATGCGGCCGCCGCGGCTGCTGACCGGCGATGACTTGGCGGCGCTGGGCTATCCGCCCGGGCCCGCCTACCGCGAGATGCTGACGGCGGTGGAAGACGCCCAACTGGAGGGGCGGCTGGCCACCCGTGCCGACGCGCTGGATTTCCTCCAGCGGCGGTTTCCGCGCTAGCCTCGAATCACGCGGGCGGTTTGTTTTCAGATTCAGTAACCCCAATGGTTACTGAAGCAATGAGGCCGGGCGGGGCGGGCGTTGAGGCTGCACGCCGCAAACAGGGCGGGTAGGGCGCGTTACCAGCGCAGGAGGGCGGCACCGGCGGTGGGCTGTGGCGGCGGGTGCCGGCCGCCGGTTCAGCCGAGCGCCGCCCACGGGATTGGCTGAGCCCCCTTTGAACGGCGGAGGGGACTGCTCGGAGCGGTCGGCCGGACTCCTTGCGCCTACAACCGTCGTGCCTGGGCCATGAGGAGGGTTGCCGCTCGCTCCGCAGCGCCTCGGTCCGTAGCAGGGTCGGGCAGGTTGATTATCGAGGCGTGCTCCGGTCGCCCGGGCTCAGGGTCAGCCACCGTTTCGACGCGCGGCGCCACGGCGCGGATTGGGCGCACGCGTAGCGCGACGCCGCCGTAGACCTTGTTGAAATGGGTCCTGCACCTCGCCCAGGGGCTTAGCGCGCGCCGGCAGACGGAAAGGCAGCCGTGGTCCGCCGGGCGCAGCAAAAATGCCTCGGCGGTGGCATCGCCGTGCTCGTCAAGCCACCGTGCCTTCAGGATGGCGCGATGGACGATCTCGCAGCCCGGGAGGGGCTCACCCGCGCGGACGCGGGTCGCCAAAAAGCTTCGTAATTTGGCAAGCAAGGGCCGTCTCGTCGAAGTTTGGTATGAGCTCCTGTGCGGAGCCCCGCACCACGTAGAGGTAGCGTTCGCGGGATGCCGGAAGGACCGCCCTAATCTCGCTGTCCCCTGATGCCCACGTCATCCTCACGCCGCCGGCACCGTCCGTCGCGAGCCGCGGCCGGAACCAGGCGGGCGAGAGCCGCTGTGTCGCAGCCGCCAGCGCCACTACCGTGGACACGACCGCTGACGGGATCGGCTGCTCGTCCTCTTCGGACTCGGACTCTCGCTTGAGCAGGTCGGCGTCTTGGATACACTCCAGAAGGAATCCTAACTGCCGGCCCTCTCTGGACTCCGTCGCGGGCGCCGCCTGAGCCTCGAGCGCTGCTAACGCCTGTCGCGCGGTAATCAGAGCGTTGGCCAGCAGAGCCATTTCCCCCACAGGGGTCGGCGCGCTCTGGTAGGGGCCGGGGCCGTGCGGGGTTTCCAGCCGCTGCTCCGCCGCGCGGTCTAGGAGCAGTGTCAGGCTCGTCCGGAGTGCGCCCTGGACGGCCTCCTGCGCACGGTCGCCCGCGAGAGCAAGGCCTGGGTCGGCGGTTACGGTGCTCACGGCTCACGCTCCCACTCCGCGTGGCCCGTGTCGGTGGTCAATTCCGTAAATCCCCTCACAATCCAATCATGCGCCGCGGCGAACCACTCCCTCCGCCCGGTTCCGGTTGGTGGGCCGCCGCAGGCGAGGGTGAGGCGCAGAACCCTCTTCCCTTGGACCTCAGCATCCGCCGCAGTGATCGTCCCCTCGCCCGTGTCGCCCCCCAGGGCGAACCTCCAGGTTGCGTTCAGACCCCTCGGCGCGGCGAATTGGTCCCCGCGAAGGCTGGAAAAGCGAAGGGTCTTCAGGTATTTCTCCGCGGTGCTAGGGAAACCACCGTCGGCGGCGATCTGGTTCACGTAGGTGAGCTCAAAGTATTTCTCGGCCGCCTGCCCTAGGCCCTGCGCCGAGGCGAAGCTGGTAAATCTCGCCCATGCAGCCTCGAAGCGCTCCTCGACCGCAGGAAAGCGCGGGTATACGGCTGCCGGCCCTGTCCGCCGCCAGCCGGCGTAGAGACGGGAGTCCTGCACCTGGATCGTGTACTGCCCGTCCCCTGAATGGGCCAGTATCCGGCGGAGCGGGATCGGGATCGGCATCATCTTCGAGGCGATCTCGGAGGCCTCCATGAGGGGAAAGGCGTCCTCCGTGGTCGGGTAGTCCGCGGCTAGGCTCTGCCAGAACTGGCCGAGGTGTCGGGTCTGGAGGGGGGCACCCGTTGAAAACCGGATGCCGTACACCACCTCGACAACCGGTGGATTCCGGTAGCTGGGCAGTTTCCCTCCGGGTGGCTCTGCCGTCGTATTGGGCATTGCGAGCAGTCGGCCGGGACGTGGTGCAGCGGTGCACCGAACCTGCCTCAATTTAGCACGCCCCGGGGCTCCGTCAAGCCGCCCGCAGCACCCCTGATCCCGCGTATTTCCGTCGGCCGCTCCTAGCGGCCACCGTGCCGCGCGCCGCTACGCACCCCGGAGCGAGCCGCTCGTGGGGTTACCAGCGCAGGAGGGCGGCGCCGGCGGTGTAGCCGGCGCCGACGGCGGCGAGCAGGACCAGGGAGCCGGGCCGGATCATTTTCCGCGCGCGGGCGTCGGCCATGCCCAAGGGGATGGTGCCGGCGGTGGTGTTGC
>JAKAUF010000138.1 GCA_021827785.1 Acidobacteriota bacterium
ACCAATTCCAGCGGCGTCCGGTACGGCGCCCGTATCGAGACCAGCACCGTGCCCAGCGTGCCGCGGCGAAACTCCAGGCTCACCACCGCCGCCGCCTCCACCGAACCGGAATCGGCATCCCGCCGCCCCAGCACCATCAATCGCGTCACCTCGTCGTCCAGAATAAAGCGCAGGGCGTCCAGGCAATGCACGCCCACATCCGCGATCGGTCCGCCGCCGGAGATGCGGCGGTCCAGCAGCCAACTGCGGTGATGGTTGCGGCCCCAATAGGAAAACTCCGAGCGCGCAAACACCGGCGTGCCGATATCCCCCGCCGCCACCCGTTCGCGCAAGCGCCGCGCGCCGGCCTCGAACCGGAACACCAAGGCCACGCCCAGCGGCAGCCCCGCCTCCCGCGCCGCCCGGATCATCTCCTCGCATTCCGCGGCGTTCATCGCCATCGGTTTTTCGCAGAGCACCGCTTTCCCGTGGCGCAGCGCCAACAGCGCGTCGGCGCGATGCTCGGCGTTCGGCGTGGCGATGAAGATCGCATCCACCTCGGGGGAGCGGCACAATTCCTCCTTGGAATCAAACGCCAGCGGAATCCCGTACCGCTCCGCCGTCGCCCGCGCCCGCTCCAGCGAGCGCCGCGAGATGGCCGTTACCCGCGACTGCTTCGCCCGCGCGAAGCCGGGCATCAGCCGCCGGTCGCCGTGCGCTCCAAATCCCAAAATCCCGTATCGAATCATTCCCGTACTGGCTCCCTTTTCTCGGTCGCGTTTCCCGCCGGTGCATCGTTCCGCCAAGCGATGGCGGCGAAGCTGACAATGGATTGCGCATCAATGTTCCATTGCCCATAATGCAGCAGCTCTCCGCGCGCTCGCGGCATCGCCCGCAGAAACGTGTACAGCGCCGAGGAGCCGCACCAGTTCAGCCCCTCGCCTCCGCGGGCATAATCCTGCTCCGCCAGCCGCCGGAACTCTTCCGCCTCGCCCGCCAATACCGCCGCCAGCCGCTCCCGGTCACGCCGTTCGACCTCCCGCGCCGCCGCGCTGCCCGCCTGCACCGCATCCCTGCCCCCGTAGCGCCGGCCGATGTGCGCCAAATCCACCCCCAGCAGCCAAAACCAATCCCCGCGCCGCGATTCGGCCAGCTCTCCCAGCGCGCCGTAAAACACCTCCGCGCCGCCCGCCGGCCCCACCATTGGACCGCAGAGAATGGGCAGCACCTTGGCGCCGGCCGCCCCGGCATACTGCGCGAAGACCAGTTGAAACTCGATGGAATGCTCGATCGCGTGGCAGTAATCCTCCAAGTCGGCGGCGTTCCCGGCCCGGCCTGCCAAAAAGTCCACCGCCTCCAGGTCCGGCTGCGCCATTCCTAGCGGCGTGGCAAACGGTTTGCGCGTCAGCCCAAACCGGTTCCACGCGCCGTGGTGCGACGTGCCCAGGATGACCAGCGTGCGGCCGGTCAGGTTCCGCGGCAGGCGGCCATACGCCGCGGCGTAACCCTCGACGCCCCCAAACGGACTGACATGCGGCGCAGCCAAACCCACCAGCCCGGGATCGCCTCCCCCGTTTGCGCCCGCCAGGTAACCACCCAGCGTGCGCCGCAACTCCACCGCTTCCGCCGGATAGGCCGAACCGGCATGCGCCGCCTGCCGCACCGGCGCCGCCGCGAATTCCAACCGCCGCCGCTCCCGTAGCGCGGTGAATTCCGGCGTCGCCAGGAAGCCCTCCTCGCGCAGCGTTTGTACCATCGCCGCGATCGTCTCGCCGGGCACGATCTCTCCCGTCTGCCGGCTCACCGCCGCCTGGCAGTCCAAGACGCCGTGCCGGCCATCGAGACAGGCCAATGCCGGCGCCAGCACCCAAGGCAGGCGCAGCACCACGGTGGCGTAGCCCATCGGATCGCGCAGCAGGACTCCCGGCTGGCCCGCATCCGGCGAAGGCAAAAGGTCCAGGTCCGCGCGCAGCCGCGGCAAACAGCCATCCGCCGCAACCTTGTCCGTCATGCTTCTCTCGCCTCGCTCATGTCGGCACGCGCAGCAGCAAATAGACTCCGGCGATCAAAAACAGCAGGTCCGGCGCCCAAGCGGCGGCGGCGGGAGGAATCTGCCCCAGCCCCCCCAGCGCCGCCAAAAATCCGCTGCCCACCCAATACACGATGGCCACGGCGATCGCCGCGACGATGCCGGCGACGGTTCCCCGCCGCCCCGCCGACAGGGCGAAGGGAAAGGCCAGCAGCGCCATGATCAATGTAATCACTGGATAGGCGATCTTCTTATCCAGTTGCACCGTCAGCCGGCTAACATTGTAGCCGCCGCGCCGCAAATCGCGAACGTAGCGGCTCAATTCCTGGTAATTCATCTGCGTGCTGACCCGCGTGTCGGCCTTGAAGTAGGCGGGCCGCTCCCGTACGCGGCTAAAACTGGCGATCGCGAACGGCTGGTAGCGGGTGACCTGCGGCCCGGAAAAATCGCGCAGCCAGCCCGATTCGAACACCCAGGCGTGCAGGTCGCGGTCCCAATATGCCAGCCGGGCGTGGATCCGGCGCGTCAGTTCGAAGGTCCGCGGATTGAAATCATAGATGGACAAATTGCTGAACTGGTTGGTGGCGGGATCGAAGTACTGGAAATAGAAAATATCGTTGCGCTTGCCCATCACCCAGTGCCGCTCCGGCTGCTGATAGGTCCGGGCAGGCTGTCCCTTGATGCGGGCGCGCAGCGCGTCTTGCTCGCGATTGAACCGCGGCAGCCAGGACTGGCCAACGCCGAATTGCAGCGCCGCCAGCGCCAGCGCCACCGCGACGATCGGCGCCAGCAGGCGGTAGACGCTGATGCCGCAGGCCTTCATGGCGGTGATCTCGTTGCCGTTGGACATCAGGCCGAAGGTGATCAGCACCCCCACCAAAATCACCACCGGCGCCAGCAAATACATCATCTGCGGCGAGAGATAAAACAAATAGCGCGCCATGATGCCCAAGCCGGCGTGGGTCCGCAGCATCGCCCCCAGCAGCTCGAAAAACGTGAACGCCAGGATCATCACCAGCAGCCCCGCCGTCAGCAGCGCCACATAGCCCAAAAACTCCCGGATCACGTAGCCGTCCAGCAGCGTCGGCATCCACCGCTGGCCCCGCCCCATGGCCGTCCGGGCCGCGGCGGCTTCGCCGCCCGCGGCGCCGCGGAAGCTCCGCAGCCATGCCGCCGGCCGGCTCACCGCCGCCCGCAACCGCGCCGCCGGATCCCGCGCCGCGCCGGCGCTATTGGGCAGCCGGTCCATGCCCAGCAACAGACCCATGCCGACGGCGGCGCAGATCGCATTGGCCGCCCAAACGCCCACCGCCGGCGCCGCCGTCCCCTGGTGCGCCAGCGCCAGCCCGGTAATCAACACGATGTAGTAGCCCAGCACCAGCAGCAGCGTCGTCACCAGCCCCGCCGCCTTGCCCCCGGCGCGCATGCGCAACCCCAGCGGAATGCCCAGCAGCGCCAAGGCCATGCAGGCAAACGCCAGCGCCAGCCTCCGGTCCAGTTCGATCTGCGCCTCCCGCCGCCCCTGCCGGGCCTGGGCGAACAGCGCCGGCGTCGCCAGCGCCGGCAGCGTCCGCATATTGACCTTCGCCGGCGGCAGACGCAGCGGCAGGTCGCTGCTGACGAACGAACTGGCCAGGGCCACGTCCGGACGGCGCCGGGAGATGCTGTAGCTGGTGCCATCCTGCAAGTGCAATTGCACCTCATTGGGCCCGGTTGCGGCCAACATGCCTCGCCGCGCCATGGTGATCTGGGGGGAATTGGGATCCCGCATGTCGGCGACAAACACCTGCCGCCAACTGCCCCCGCCCGGCGCGATATCGCCGATATACACCACGGCATGGGGGATGGTCTCCAGGAATACCCGCGGCTGGGCGGCCAGCACCAACTGGGAGTTCCGCAGCCGCGCCTCCAGGCGCAGCAGCGCCCGCGCCCCTGCCGGCGCCAGCCATAGCGTGAAGCTCAGCGCCACCGCGGTCACGGCCACGCTAAAGGCCAGCAGCGGCCGGGCCAGTTGCCAGCCGCTGCGGCCGATGGCGCGCATGGCCACCAACTCTTGGTCGCCGGCCATTCGCCCCAAAGCGATCAAGATGCCGACCAGCGCCGCCATGGGCAGCGTGAAAATCAAGGTCGCCGGCAGCGCGTACAGCAGCGCCAGCAGCAACGACCAGGAACTTCCGCGGGCCAGCAAATCCAGCAACTGCCCCGCCTCGCGCATGAAAATGACGAAGGTAAAGACCAGCAGACCGACGCCAAAGTACAGCAGCGCCTCGCGCAGCAGGTAACGGTCGCCGATCCTCACCTCTTCATCGTACCGGCTTCCCAGGCGCGGCCGCAGAAGATTGCTGGGCGCGGACCCCGCGCGGTTACGCCCTGCGCCCCGCTTACGCTCCCGGCTAGGCCCGGGGTTCCGCAGGCCCAGCCCGGCCATTGCTTGGCGGCGCTGCCCCGCTTACGCATCGCTGCGGGCCGTGCCGGTTCCCTGGCTGGGGCGAGGCGTGGCCTGCGACCGCGCGCCATGGGCGCCATGGGCGCGCAGGTAATTCGCGAGCCTCCGCGCCTGTCCTGCCTCCCGTGCCAAAGGCGCGGGCCCCTCGCTTAGAAGATCCGCTCTTGGGTCTTTAGATTCCCGAAGGTGCCGACGTTCGCCAGCGTGAAGTTCACCCGGTATTCATTCTCGCGGCGCAGGTTGGCCAGGGCGAAGCGCCGGTATTGGAAGCTGAATCCCGCGCAACTCCAGTTGTAGCTCGCCTGCGCCGTGGTGTATTGCAGGTGGCCCAAATGGGAGTCGTAGGCGGCGGCGAAGGCCACGCTCAAACCCGGGCGGCTGGGGTCGCCGTAGCCGACGGTGAACTGCATTTGGTTGTACTGCGTCGGCAGCACCCCGCCCAGCGGAATCAGGCCGAGCGGCGTATGAATCACGAAATCGCTGCCCGCCAGCAGCAGTTCGCCGATGTGGAACGCCCCGGTGAACGCGCTGTCGTCCACCCGGCCGTGCAGGGGATCGTAATCCAGCCGCCAGTCGCCGTCAAAACCCTTGAGCGGCGAGACGCGGATCAGCGAATCAATCGGCGATTGGTGCAGCGCCTGGGAAGCAAAGGCGAACGGCGTCAGCATCGCCGTGGTCAAAAAAACGTTCTCCGTGCCCGGGGTCAAGGCGCCGCCGAAGGTGGGGTCAAAAAAGTATTTCTGCTCCAGCCGCCATGACGCCAACTCGCGCACCTTGCCGCCGCGGCTGCGCGTATAGAACGCGTTGGTAAAGCCGTAGTCCAATTCGTTGGTGTCGGTCAGGATGTCCAAGGCATCGAACCGGATCACGTTGTCAGGGTTGGAAACACCTGTCGTATAGCGGTATTCGATGCGCGGCTGGAAGACATGCTTTAGCTTTTCTCCCAACAGACCGCCCGGCGTCGCGTAGACGCGCTCCAGCGACGGTGGCGTCCAGAGAATGTCAATCGTTCCCGAGTTCTGGGACAGCCCCAAGCCGGGCGCCAAGGCCAACGGCCCGGGCCCGGAAAACCCGCTGGCGAGCCGCCGGGAATAGTCCGCCGTCTCCGCCGACAGGGACACGCTCACCATTCCCGCATCCGTCCGCAACGGCGCCGTCAGCCGCGGCGCGGCCACGAAGCGCTCCAGGATGCCGCTCTGGAAGCCCTGTTCCGTCCGGTCCAGCAGCCCGCCATTGACGTTCCAGGACAAATACAGCGGCACCGTCCCCACCCTGGCCACGGGCCGCGCCACCGAACTCCAGTCCACGGTCGGCAAATCCGCCAGCGATACCGCACCCCGGGGCCCGGTGGAAAAAAAGTTTTGGTAGCGGTGCGCCGTGATCGCCACGTCCTGGCCATCCCATTGCCGCTCCAAAAATCCCGTCGAGACGACCTCGGAGTTGATCGCCTGGGCAAAGGTATTGGTAAACGCCAGGCGGTAGATGAATGAGGACAAATAATTGCCGTCCAGCACCGCCCGCCAGCCGTTGCTCCCGCCGCCCGATCCACTGCCGCCCGCACCGGTTCCCGGCTGGTATTCCGCGATCACCCGG